>JBKBRG010000228.1:0-2134 GCA_046292325.1 Tabrizicola sp. | reverse complement strand
CTGGGTATAGTTCACCATCTCGACGCGCGGGCCAAGAGAGGTCACGCGGCAGAAGTAGATTGCCGAGGACGATCGCGGCACCCCGTCCTGCATCGGCACCTCGTGCCAGGTGACCCAGACCCGGAAGCGTCCGGCGCGCGGCAGTTCGACCGCCCTCACCTCGGGCCGGAGCGCGACGATGCGATTGCGGATCAGCGCCTCTCGCATCAGCGCAAAGAGCACCCGCGCCTCCTGCGGACCGGACAGAAGCAGCCGCTCGGTCGGCAGGAAGATGGGCAGGGGAAAGACATAGTTGTCCAGAAACGCGTCGATCCGACCCGCGACAAGCAGGTCGCCCCGGGAACGGAAATGCGCTTCGATCTGCGAATGCATGGCGGGATCGCCCTTCAAACCGATTTGAATAAGCGACCATCATGGGAGAATCACCCCGACCGCGACGTAGGATTGCGACATCGGATGCGCCATATGCGACATCAACGCGACGTTGCGCCTTGCGCATGTCTTTCGCATCCACGGGGCCCTGCATCCCGGTCAGACCCGCTCGATGATCGTGGCCGCGCCCATGCCCGAGGCGATGCACAGCGTCGCCAGACCCATCGCCTTGTCCTGCCGCTCCAGCTCGTCCAGCAGGGTGCCGATGATGATCGCCCCGGTCGCGCCAAGCGGGTGGCCCATCGCGATCGCGCCGCCGTTGACGTTCACCAGCGCAGGATCCACGTCGAAGGCCTGCTGGAACCGCAGGACGACGCTGGCGAAGGCCTCGTTGACCTCGAACAGGTCGATGTCACGGATCTGCAACCCGCTGTCCTTCAGGATCTTCTGCGTCGCCGGGACCGGGCCGGTCAGCATGATCGTGGGATCGGTGCCGATCTTCGCGGTCGCGCGGATGCGCGCGCGGGGTTTCAGGCCGTGGGCCTTGCCGAATTCCGCGCTGCCGATCAGCACGGCCGCCGCCCCGTCCACGATCCCGCTGGAGTTTCCGGCGTGGTGGATGTGGTTGATCTTCTCGAGGTGCGGATACTTCATGATCGCCACCTTGTCGAAGCCGGGCATCACCTCGCCCATCTCCTTGAAGGCAGGCTTCAGCGCCCCCAGCGCCTGCATGTCGGTGCCGGGGCGCATGTATTCGTCGCGGTCGAGGATGGTCAGGCCGTTCTGATCCCTGATGGTCAGGACGGATTTCGCAAAGCGGCCCTCCTGCCACGCGACCGCCGCCCGCCGCTGCGACTCCACCGCCAGGGCATCGGCCTGATCGCGGGTGAAGCCGAATTCGGTGGCGATGATGTCGGCGCTGATCCCCTGCGGCACGAAGTAGGTCTTCATCGCCAGCCCCGGATCGACGGCGATCGCCGCCCCGTCCGAGCCCATGGGGACGCGGCCCATCATTTCGACCCCGCCGGCGATGTAGCCGTGCCCGGCGCCCGCCTTGACCTGGTTCGCGGCCAGGTTCACCGCCTCCATGCCACTGGCGCAGAACCGGTTGATCGACAGCCCCGGAATGCGTTCGTCGAGGTCCGAGGCCAGCACCGCCGACCGCGCAAGGCACCCACCCTGTTCGCCGACCTGGGTTACGTTGCCCCAGATCACGTCCTCGACCGCATGGCCCTCCAGCCCGTTCCGCTCCTTGATCGCGTTCAGCACCTTGGCCGACAGCGCGACCGAGGTGAGTTCATGCAGCGACCCGTCGGGGCGGCCCTTGCCGCGGGGGCTGCGGACGGCATCGTAGATGTAGGCGTCGGTCATGGTGGTCTCCTTACGCCGGGAAGGCCCGGCTCATCAGGTCGTAGGGGTGTTTCCAGCCGGGCAGGGCGGCGATGCGGTCCAGCCAGCGGTCGATGTGGGGCCAGTCCTTTCGGTCAAAGCCGAAGGGTTCGGGATAGTAGAGATAGCCGCAGCAGCTCAGGTCGGCGATGGTGGTGGCGTCGCCCACCATCCAGTCGCGGCTGGCGAGATGGTCGTTCAGCACCGTGTAGGCAGCCTTCAGGCGGCCCTGCAGGAAGGGGACCACGCCCTCGGGGCGCTTCTCGGGCGGCAGGAAGTTCATCAGGAAGCGGCAGGTGCCGATGGTGGTGGAAAGCTTGTGGTTGTCCCAGAACAGCCAGCGCAGCACCTCGCGCCGTTCGGCGGCCGAGCG
>JBKBRG010000227.1:0-4936 GCA_046292325.1 Tabrizicola sp. | reverse complement strand
TCTCGATGTAGAATTCCGGGATCGACAGGCCGTATTCGCCGACCTGCGGCGCGATCGCATTGGCGATGATCTTGCCCAGATCCTTCAGGTTCGCCGCCATGTCGAGGACCGGGATGCCGGACTTGGCCAGCACCTGTGAGGCCTCCTGCACGATCACGTTGCGGATCTGGAAGCTGATCTCGTCGGCGGTGAACTCGCCGTCGGTGCCGACGATCTCGGTCATGAACCTGCCGGGGTCGGTCACGCGCATCGAATAGGTGCCGAAGGCGCGAAGCCGAACCGGGCCGAATTCGGGGTCGCGCGCCATGATCGGGTTCTTGGTGCCCCATTTCAGGTCGTTGAAGCGCGTGGTGTTGACGAAATAGATCTCGGACTTGAACGGGCTTTGGAACCCGTGGTCCCAGTGCTGGAGCGTGGTCAGGATCGGCAGGTTGTTGGTTTCCAGCATGTAGAGGCCGGGGCCGAACACATCGGCCAGCTGGCCTTCGTGGATGAAGACCGCCGCCTGCCCCTCGCGCACCGTGAGCTTCGCGCCATACTTGATCGCCTGGCCGCGCCGGTCGAACCGCCAGACCATGGTGTCGCGCGTGTCGTCCAGCCAGGAGATGACGTCGATGAATTCGCCCTTGAGGAAATCGAAGACCATGGGACCCTCCGTTTGGGATCAGCTGTCGCCGCCGGTCAGCCGGCGCGCAAGGGAAGTGACGATGGGGCGGGCCTCGGCCGCAGACATGCCGGGCCGAAGCTCGGGGCTGTAGAGGATGCGCAACAGCAGCTCGTCGTGATCGGTCAGCAGCGCGAATTCCTCGTCGTCGTTGAAGATCGAAGGCCGCGCGCGCGGGGAATCGTTCGGCAGGCCAAGACCCTGCGTCAGTTCCTCGTGCAGGCAGGACAGGCGCAGAAGATCGGGATGTTCCGCGCGGATCACCGCGAAGGCCCGGGTATAGGCGCCCGTCCGGCTGTCGGCCAGCGCATAGACGAGGCAGTAGGTGGACCGTGGCATGGCAGTGATCCCGGCCACCTCCGACGGGCCGAGACCCGGCAGGGCGGCGCGGATCACGGGCCCCAGCGCCTCGCGTTCGTCCTCCGAGACGAAATGGATCAGGAAGTTCGGCGCACGTTCGTCGACCGAGATCGGATGGCCGGTGATCCGCGACAGGCGCGCGGCGAAACTGGCCACCCGCGCCCGGTCCGTCGCCTGCCGGTCCGGAGGCACGCTGGCGCCGAAGCGCAGGCCGATCCGTATCGGGATGTCCCAGCGGCGCAGACTGCTTTCGGTCTCTGCCCGCACGAACCCGCCCGCGTCCCGGCGGTATTCGTCGAACAAGGCGATGCGCATGAAGCTTTCGGCCAGCATCCTGTCGGTGAAGGGGATGTCCGTGCCGGGATCGGTCCGCATCATGCCCTGGGACAGAAGCGACTGCTGCACCTGGGCGTAATAGGCCATGGCCGCCGCACTTTTCGGCGTGGGCGGAAGCGGTTGCGCCGGGGGGGGCGGCACGGGCGGAAGGGGGCCCTTGCCCGGCCCCGAGGCGATGCAGCCCGCCAGGGCAAGGCACGCGGCGCCGGTCACAAGCGATCTGACTGTTCTTCCGCGTGCCATGCCGTCGCGCCCGGCCTCAGGCCGAAGCCGCGGGCGTGACCTGGCGTGCCTTCGCCGCCGCCAGGGTGTCGCGCAGTTCAGCCTCCATCTTCGCCAGTTCGGCCTCGGCCGCCGCGCGGCGCGCCTTGCCCTCGTCGGCGATGGCGAGGCTTTCGTTGATCGTGGCGATCAGCGTTGCGTTGGCCTGCTTGACCGTCTCGATGTCGAAGACGCCGCGCTCCATCTCCTCGCGCACCACCTTGTTGGCCTGTTGCAGGTTCTCGGCGTTCGACTTCAGCAGTTCGTTGGTCAGGTCGTTGGCGTCGCGCACCGCCTCGGCCGCCTCTTTCGAGCGCTGGATCGTCACGGCCTGGGCCAGCTGGGTTTCCCACAGCGGCACCGTGTTCACCAGCGTCGAGTTGATCTTGGTGACCAGCGACTTGTCATTTTCCTGCACCAGCCGGATCGAGGGCAGCGACTGCATCGTCACCTGCCGCGTCAGCCGCAGGTCGTGCACGCGGCGTTCCAGATCGTCGCGTGCAGCGCGCAGGTCGCGCAGTTCCTGCGCCTTCATCACCTGATCTGCCTCGGGCGCGGCGGCGACCTCGGCCTCTTTCGCCGGAATCGTGGTGGAATCCGTCTCGGCCAGCTTGGCCTCGCCAGCCGCGATATACAGGGCGAGTTCGTTGTAGAAGGTCAGCGTCTTTTCGTAGAGAACGTCCAGGCTCTTGATATCCTTCAGCAATCTGTGCTCGTGGGTCAGCAGTTCGCTGGTGATGCGGTCGATCTGGCTTTGGACTTCCTCATACTTCGCCACGAACTCGGCAAAGGGTGCGGCGCGGCCGAGCAGGCGTTCCCACCAGCTCGCCTCGCGACGCAGGTCCAGCTCATCGGCGGCAAAGCCGCGAATGGTGGTGACGATCTTGCGCAAGGAGTCGCCCGCGGGGCCGACATCCTTGTTCTTTACATCCTGCAACATCGCCTGGCTGATGGCCTGAAGTTCGGCCTGGGCCGATGAGCCGAAGGAGATGATCGACTGCGTGCTGGTCAGGTCCACCTCGGCCATGCGCTTGCGGATCTCTTCCGCCTGGGGCGCGGGGGCTTCCGCCAGCGGCACGACTTCGGCCATGGGCTCGGGCAGGATGACGGCGGTGACCTTCTCGACCTCGGTCAGAAGAGCCTTGGCATCGGCTTGGACGGTTTCGGACATCGGAGTTTCCCTTCAGGTCAATGGTCAAGCTTGAGTCGGTCGCGCAGGACGGCAATCTCGACGTCCAGGTCGCTGCGACTGTTCGTAAGGAAGGTCTTCGACTTTTCTGCGAAGGTCGTTTCGAGATCGGACAACAGCGTCTCGTAATCCGTGCGTGCCCCGGCATCGCGGCTGCGGGCGTAATGGTCGGCGAACTTCACCGTCGCGTCCCGCGCGCCCATCAGGTAGACAGACAGATACTTGCGCGCGGCCGTCAGGTCGCCCGGGTCGGACTCGATCGTCCGAAACAGGTCGCGCGCCGTTGCGGCGAACTGGTCCACCCGCCGTTCCAGCCCCCGGTCGCCCGCGCGCAGGATCGCGTCCTTCATCGCCGCCAGATGCCGTTCGGCTTCCTCCACCGCCTTGGCCACACGGCCGGTCTGGAAGGCATCGATCCCCTCCATCCCCTTGTCGGCCATCGGGTCCAGCCCGAAGGCCCCCAGATGCAGGCCGGCGCCGACAAGCGCGAAAAGCACCGGATAGACGATCCCTTGATCCGCGATCAGCCCGCCGACCGCGAGGGCCGCCCCGGTCAGGACCGCGCCGAACAGCTTGCGCGGCAGCGCCGGGCGGCGCGCGATCCTGCGGGCGTCGTAGGCGGCCGCGGCCCGCTGTCCCTCGCGCGTGAGCCAGGCCGACAGGATGACCAGGCCCCCGGCGGCCAGGCCCATCAGCATCTCGCGCGGGCCGTCGCCGAAGGCGGGGAACAGGAACAGGAAGGCGGTCAGGAACAGGACCGTCGTGCGCCATCCGCCCCTTGGCCGGAGATCCGCCGGGGCTTGGGCCTGCGCGGGCGGGCGGTTGGAGTGCGGCGAATACTTGCCGCCGAAGCGTTCTGCCATCACGCGCCCCCGGACCAGGCGACATAGGCGATCAGCATCACCAGAAGCACCAGCGAGAGGTTCCGGAGCCCGGTTCCCGACATTGCGTGACCTCCTGCACTTGCGACCATTTCGACCTTAGCCGAGGAGTTGGTGCCATGCCAGCATTGCCGATGGGAAATCGGCATCAATCCTCCCCGTGGATCCGGCGCGGCTTGGGCCGGTCACGCCTTTCGCGGCCCGCCGGTGCGCGGCCCGCCGGTCCGGGCGGGTCGGCCGCCCGCAGGCCGGTCGGAGGTCTTGCGGGCAGGCGGGCGGGTCGCCTCGGCCCAGGCATCGGACAGCTGGCGCAGACCCTCGCCCGGCTTTGGCCTGGGCTTCCCCGGCTTGGCGGGCGCATCCGGGGAAGGGCTGCGCGCAGGCTTCGCGGCCGGTCTTGCAGACGGCTTCGGGGCCGGCTTGGCCGGGGTGCGTGCCGCCGCCTTCCCGGCGGGCCTTGCCGGTGCGCCGATCTCGCCCAGGCCCAACTGGTCGCGCAGGATGCGGGGTCTGACTTCCTCGACCTCGCCCGGTTGCAGGTCGTTCAGACGGAACGGGCCGTAGGAGATCCGGATCAGCCGGTTCACCGTCAGGCCGATCTGGGCCATGGCGCGGCGGATCTCGCGGTTCCTGCCCTCGCGCAGGCCCACCGTCAGCCAGGCATTCGCGCCCTGATGACGGTCGAGCCTGACCTCCATCGGCTGGAACCTCTCGCCGTCGATGGTCATGCCCTTGCGCAGCGGGTCGAGGTCGGGGTCGGTCGGGTTGCCCTTGACCCGGACGCGATACTTGCGGAGCCAGCCGGTCGAGGGGAGTTCGAGGCGCCGCTTGAGTTCGCCGTCGTTGGTGAGCAGCAGCAGGCCCTCGGAGTTGAGGTCGAGCCGGCCGATCGACATGACGCGGGGCATGTCTTCGGGCAGGTGGTCGAAGACGGTGTCGCGGCCTTTCTCGTCGGCGGTCGAGGTCACGAGGCCCTCGGGCTTGTAGTAGAGCCAGAGGCGGGGCGGGTCGGGCTGGCCGACGGGTTCTCCCCGGACGGTGATGCGGTCCTTCGCGGTCACGTTGAGGGCGGGGGAGGTGATCACCTGGCCGTTGACCTTGACCTCGCCCAGTTCGATCAGCCGCTCGGCCTCGCGGCGCGAGGCGATGCCGGCGCGGGACAGGACCTTGGCGATGCGTTCGCCTGCGGGGGTGTCCTTCGCGGGGGGCTGCTTGTCTTTCGGCGCCCTCACGGTGATCCTTCGG
>JBKBRG010000226.1:3358-4942 GCA_046292325.1 Tabrizicola sp. | reverse complement strand
GCCCAGCGTGGTGCCGGCGATGCAGTAGCCGACGACGTTGATCTGCTTTTCGCCGGTGATCCGGCGCGCCTCGGCCATGGCGCGGAGGAAACCGTCCCGGATGTAATCGTCCATGCCCGTCCCGGCATAGCTTGCGTCCGGGTTGACCCAGGAGACGACGAACAGGGTGAAGCCCTGGTCCACGATCCACTTGATCAGGGAATTCTGGGCCTTCAGATCCAGGACGTAGAACTTGTTGATCCAGGGCGGGAAGATCAGCAGGGGTGTCTTGTGGACCGTCTCGGTCGTGGGCTCATACTGGATCAGCTCCAGCATCCGGTTGCGATAGACCACCGCGCCCGGCGTGGTGGCGAGGTTCTGGCCGACATGGAATGCCTCCTTGTCGGCGAGCGTGACCAGAAGGTCGCCCTGGTTGGCCTCGATGTCGCGGACCAGGTTCTCCAGCCCCTGCACCAGGCTTTCGCCGTCCGTCTCCACCGCCTTTTCCAGCGCCTCGGGATTGGTGCCGAGGAAGTTCGTCGGGCTGAACATGTCGACAATCTGTTTCGTGAAATACTCCACCCGCCGGCGATCCTCGGGGGAAAGCGTCTCCATGCCGCTGACGGCCGTCGAGATCGCCTCGGCGTTCAGCTGATATTGCTGCTTCAGGTAGTTGAAGAAGGGATGCGTCTCCCACAGGGGGTTCTGGAAGCGGCGGTCCTTCGGGTTCGGGTCCGGCGGGGCCTTGAACTCGCCCTTGGCAAGGGTCTGCTGCGCCTCGACATAGTGTTTCAGCGTCTTGCCCCAGTAGTTGACCTGATGTTCGACCACCTTGGCGGGGTTCGACACCATCTCGGCGAACCAGGCGGCGGCGGCCTTCATGTAGACGTCGGGCGCGGGGCCATGCAGCGCCGGATCCACCGCCCGGCGATGGGTCAACGCGGCGGTGAGCCGCTTCGACAGCTCCTCGACCTTCGCGAGGTTGGCGTTCAGGCGCTGGAGTCGTTCATTGGTCGGGGGGGTGTTCTCTTCTGTTGTCATGCTAACCATTCCCCCTTATCGTCGCCGCTGTGCAGCATTGCGGCCGTCCCTGCCCGCCATGCGACATCCAACCGACCGGGGCAAGGAGACATGATGAAGTATATGTACACCTATGACCTGATGGAAAGCGCCCGCAACACGAATGAGTGGCTGGGCGCGACCGCCAGGGCCTTTGCCAGTTACCCGGCCTTCGCCATGTCGCTGAACCCGGTCCTGCCGCTGCTGGCCGCCTGGGGCGAAGTGACCGAGCGCACCTTCGGCCGCATGGTCGCCAAGCCCGACTGGGGGATCAGGTCGATCGTGGGGCCCGATGGCCAGGATCACCTGGTCGATGTGAACCCGGTGGTGCAGAAACCCTTCGGCGACCTGGTGCAGTTCTTCGTCCGCCGCCGCGCGCCCATGCCGCGCAAGGTGCTGCTGGTCGCGCCGATGTCGGGGCACTATGCCACGCTGTTGCGGTCCACGGTCGCCTCGCTGTTGCCGGATGCCGACGTCTATGTCACCGACTGGCACAACGCCCGCGACATTCCGGTGTCGGCCGGCAAGTTCGATGTCGAGGATTAC
>JBKBRG010000226.1:0-3348 GCA_046292325.1 Tabrizicola sp. | reverse complement strand
ATTACACGCTCTACCTCGCCGAATACATGAAGGTGCTGGGGCCGGACACGCATGTGATCGCGGTCTGCCAGCCGGTGCCGCTGACGCTGGCCGCGACGGCCTACCTCGCGGCGGAACATCCCGAGGCGCAGCCGCGGTCGCTGGTCCTGATCGGCGGGCCGGTCGATCCCGATGCGGCGGCGACCGAGGTGACGGATTTCGGTCGCCGGGTGACGATGGGGCAGCTGGAGCACATCGCGATCCAGCGCGTGGGTTTCAAATACAAGGGCGCGGGGCGGCTGGTCTATCCGGGCCTGTTGCAGCTGCAAAGCTTCATGGCGATGAATGCCGAACGCCACGGCAAGGCCTTCGTCGAGCAGATCTTCCGCGTCGCGCAGGGCGAAGCCTCGGACCACGACGCGCACAACCGCTTTTACGACGAATACCTGGCCGTCATGGACATGACCGCCGAGTTCTACCTTTCGACCGTCGAGCGCATCTTCAAGAAGCGCGAGATCGCCCGGAACGACTTTTCCGTGGCCGGACGCAAGGTGGACATGGGGGCGATCACCAGGGTCTCGGTGATGACGGTCGAGGGCGCGAACGACGATATCTCGGCGCCCGGGCAATGCGTGGCGGCGCTGAAGCTTCTGACGGGGCTGCCCGACGACAGGAAGGCCCACCATGTCGAGCCGGGCGCGGGCCACTACGGCATCTTTGCCGGCAAGAGCTGGCGGCTGAACATCCGTCCGCTGGTGCTGAACTTCATCGACCGGGCCGCCGGCAAGCCCAAGGCCAAGATCGCGCTGGCATCGGCGCAGTAGCCGCGGGCGGGGCGCGGCAAGCGCTGCGTGCTCTTCCCGCGCCGGGGTGCCTTCGGCGCGTCATCCGGCGGGAGGAGGTCTACCTCAGCATCAACGTGGGCAGGCGTCCCGCGAGGAAGGTTGCAAGCAGCCTGGTCACCGCCTCGGGCTGTTCCAGCTGCGGCATGTGGCCGGCCTCGGGGATGATCTCCAGACAGCCCTGCGGCATCATCGCGGCCAGGAACTCGGCCCGGCGGCGGGGAATCAGTGTGTCGCTTTCCCCGGTGATGATCAGCGTTGGCATGTTGGCCTTGCGCAGCGTCTTCTGCTGGTTGGGGCGGCGTTGCAGCACGCGCAGGTGGCGCTGGAACTGCCTGGGGCCCAGCGTTTCGGCCATGTCGATGATCAGGGCCATGATTTCCTCGCGCCAGGGCGCATCGTGCAGCGCCGTCGCCGGCAGCATCTGGGCGATGCAGGCCCGCAGGTGCCCCGTCTTGGCCGCGACCAGCAGGGCCTCCTGCTGCGCGGCGAGTTCAGGCGGCTCCGGCAGCGGATCGGTCGAGATGAGCGCGATGCGGGTCACGGCACCGGGGCGCTTGCGCAGGATCTCGATGGCGATGTTGCCGCCAAGGCCATGCGCCACCACGGCAAAGCGCGGCGGCAGGTGGGCGGCATGTTCAGCGACGATCTTCTCGACGCTGTCGCCGAGCCCCGGTCCAAGCAGGATCACCTGCCGGTCCGCCCCCAGCCGGGCAAGCTGCGGCATGAAGCTGCGGGCATCGGCCATGAAGCCGGGGATCAGCACCAGCGGTTCGGGAGGGGTCGGGTCTCGCAGGACGAGCATGTTCACGGGCGTGGGCCTTCAAGGCAGGATTTCTGCAAGCGGCTTTTCCTGGTCTTTCGTGAAGGCTAACCCACAAGGCCCTGGATTCAAATCCGGTTTTCTTCCGACTTTCGCCAGACTGGCGGAAAGGTCACATCAGTGGATGTTGGAAACCTTCAAGCCCGGGTCATCCTGTGCCGGCAAGGCCTCGCGCGCGCGGATCACGTCCTCGACCGCTTCGGTCAGCAGCGCCAGACATGCGGGCGACGAGAAACGGTGATCGGCATCCTTGACGAGGGTCAGCCGCAGGTCGGGGCTGCTGATCTGATGGAACAGCGAAATGGCGACGGCCGGTGGCACATCGGTATCCGCGCTGCCCTGCAAGAGCCGGACCGGCATGTGCAGATGCAGCGGCCCGTTCATGACGAGGTTCTGCCGCCCGTCCTCGATCAGTCGCAGGGTGATCGGGTAAGGATCATCGGAATAGTCGGAAGGGCGAAGGAACACGCCCTCTTCCAGAAGGGCGGTGCGCTCGGCCAGGGTGAATTCGGCTTCCCACATCCGCTCGGTGAAGTCGGGCGCCGCGGCGATGCCCACGAAGCCGCCGACCCGTTCCGGCATGTCGCGCGCCAGCAGCAGCGCGATCCAGCCGCCCATGGACGAACCGATCAGGATCTGCGGCCCCTCGGTCAGCACCTCGATCACCGCAGCCGCGTCCTCGCGCCAGTCCGAGATCGCGCCATCGACGAAGGCCCCGTGCGAGGCGCCATGGCCCGAATAGTCGAAGCGCAGGAACGAGCGCCCCGTGGCCTCGGCCCAGGCTTGCAGGTGCAGCGCCTTGGTGCCGGTCATGTCGGATCGGAACCCGCCGAGGAACACCACGCCGGGACCGCGACCGGGCATGTGGCTGTAGGCGATGTGGCGGCCCTGCGGGGTGGTCAGAAAGGTTGTCATGAGCAGAAGATAGCACGCCGAAGCAACTTTGGTCAGGGTCGCCGCAACTGGCGGGCGAAGAACCGCGCATGGCTTGACTTGCGGCGTGCCAGGGGGCATCAAGCCGCGCGACACAACCCGCAACCGGGCGTTTCGTAGGCGCCAAACCGACGAGGAGCAGGCCGATGGCCCAGATTTCCCTGACATTTCCCGATGGCAACAAGCGTGTCTACGACGCGGGCGTGACGCCTGCCGAGGTGGCGGCGTCGATTGCGCCCTCGCTGGCCAAGGCCGCGATCTCGGCGCAGGGGAACGGCCGGCACTGGGACCAGCAATGGCCGATCACGGGTGATGCGACCATCAGCCTGAACACGATGAAGGACGAGGCCCCGGCGCTGGAACTGATCCGGCACGACCTTGCGCACATCATGGCGCGGGCGGTGCAGGAGCTCTGGCCCGACGTGAAGGTCACCATCGGCCCGGTGCGCGACCAGGGCTGGTTCTACGATTTCGACCGGGAAGAGCCCTTCACGCCCGAGGATCTGGGTGCGATCGAGGCGCGGATGAAGCAGATCATCAACGCGCGCGATCCGGTGCGGACCGAGGTCTGGGACCGCGCCCGCGCTGTCGAATACTACCGGGGCCGGGGCGAGCCCTTCAAGCTGGAGCTTCTGGACCGGATCCCCGAAGGCGAGGACATCCGGATGTATTGGCACGGGCACTGGCAGGACCTGTGCCGGGGCCCTCATCTTCAGCACACGGGGCAGGTTCCGGCTGATGCCTTCAAGCTGACCCATGTCGCGGGGGCCT
>JBKBRG010000225.1:0-4951 GCA_046292325.1 Tabrizicola sp. | reverse complement strand
ATAGCCATGACCGGCGACGTAAGGGTGCATCAGCTCGTCGCGGGGCAGGGTGCCGTCGCGCTTGCGATAGGGGATGTATTCCAGAACCGCGGGAACCGGGCGGCTGTGCGCATCCTTCGGCAGCCACATCCGGGCCGACAGGCGGGTGCCATCGGGCAGGAAGATGCCCAGGTCCTCGATCTCGGTGATCGCCTCGGGGAAATCGGTCCGGACCGTCACGCGCCACCTCCTCGCGATTCTCTCGTCCCATCCGATATTATCCGATCGTGCAATTCAAGCCTCGCGCAAGAGTCTCCGTGCGCCTTCGGCTTCCCGCCGGCGCTGCCCCCGCGGGGGGACGGCGAGGTCGGCGAGGCGGCCGGGACGCGGCCTTGCGGGCGCCTTGCGGGCCTTGGTTGACAATCTCCTGACGTCTGCAAGCAAGTCTCTGATAAGAAAAGGATTCCTGTGTCTGCCCACCGTGGACAGCCTGCCCTGTTCACCCCTGCACAGACCCCGCGCGGCCAGATCGGGATGAAATTCCGCCCCCCGGGATCTACCTTTCCACCCAAAGGAGACACGCCATGTGGAACCCGCTTCTCGACCCCGCAATCCCGATCGGCAGCCAGGTTGACGCCATCGAGACCGTGATCGTTCCCCGCGCCCGCGACCTCGGCGGCTTCGAGGTCCGCCGCGCGCTGCCCTCGGCTGCCCAGCAGATGGTGGGGCCCTTCATCTTCTTCGACCAGATGGGCCCGGCCGAGTTCCTGACCGGGGACGGGATCGACGTCCGCCCCCACCCCCATATCGGCCTCGGGACCGTGACCTACCTGATGAAGGGACGCCTCCACCACCGCGACAGCCTCGGGACCGATGTCTGGATCGAACCGGGTGCGGTCAACTGGATGCTGGCGGGGCAGGGGATCACCCATTCCGAACGCACCGACGGCGAGGCCCGGCGCCAGCCGATGTCGATGCTGGGGCTGCAAACCTGGCTCGCCCTTCCGAAGGACCGCGAGGACACCGCGGCCGCCTTCGCCCATGTCGGAAAGGACCAGCTCCCGGAACTCGAAGGCGAGGGAAAGCAGGTCCGGCTGATCCTTGGCCATGCCTGGGGGGCGAGGGTCGGGCTCGAGATGCCCTCGGAGGTCTTCTACGCCGACGCCCGTCTTCAGCCCGGAGCCGCGATCCCGCTGCCCGACGACCACGAGGACAGGGGCGTCTACATCCTCGACGGCGAGGTGACCTGTGCAGGGCAGACCTTCGGGGCCGGCCGGATGCTGGTCTTCCGCCCCGGCGACCGGGTCTCGGTCCAGGCGGGGCCCGAGGGCGCGCGGGTGATGCTGCTGGGCGGCGCCACGATGGATGGCTCCCGCTTCATCTGGTGGAACTTCGTCGCCTCCTCGCGCGAAAGGATCGAGGCCGCCAAGCAGGCCTGGCGGGCCGGCGACTGGATGCACGGCCGCTTCTCCCTGCCTCCCGGCGACGACCACGAGTTCATCCCCGCCCCGGATGGGTGAAAATCCCGCTCGACCCCCATTGACGCCCCCGGCGGGACCGTCTATCCCGCCCCACAGCGCGCGGTGGTAGCTCAGTCGGTTAGAGTACCGGCCTGTCACGCCGGGGGTCGCGGGTTCGAGCCCCGTCCACCGCGCCAGCCTCTTCCGATCTATCGGCGACAGCATCAGGTGTCCACGGTGGACATCCCCTGATTGCGGCGTGATTTCAATACGTTGATCGAGGGCGTCAGGATTTTCGCAACCTTCGCCCCCGCCTCTGCTTCCGAACTCGGGCGAGACGCGGATGGGCGCA
This sequence comes from Tabrizicola sp., assembly GCA_046292325.1. Lineage (GTDB taxonomy): Bacteria > Pseudomonadota > Alphaproteobacteria > Rhodobacterales > Rhodobacteraceae > Tabrizicola. The sequence continues at coordinate 3,160 of JBKBRG010000225.1, read as the reverse complement.
CGTCGTGCCTAGTCGGGCGATCGGCGCCGCCGATGACGGCGCGGGTGTCCCGGGGCTTGCATCTGCGGCCGATCATCGTCCCATCCCTGGCCTGTTCGATGGCATCGGTGATCGGGACCCGTCATCGGGACGGCGTGTCGGGTTCGGCGGATGCCGGGTCCGACCCTGCGGACCATCGCGGCGGTGCGGGAACCTTTCCCGCTTGACGCCCACCGCGCGACCTACTATCTGACCCCCCACGCGCGGTGGTAGCTCAGTCGGTTAGAGTACCGGCCTGTCACGCCGGGGGTCGCGGGTTCGAGCCCCGTCCACCGCGCCAGTCCTTCCCGCTGATCACGACGACACCGACCACACCGCCGCGGAGCGCCCGACTGCGGCACCCGTGCGACGGAATGACCGGCCCGCGCCGGCTGGCGGCGGCGGGGTGCAACGGGTAGGGTGTCGGCCCGAAATCCCGCTCTCCGATCCCTGCGCGGCGCGGCCGAACCGGACACTTGCCCATGGCCTTCCTCGACCAGATCCCCCTGTCCATGCTGATCCTTGCCGCCCTCACGCTGGGCCTCGCTCCTTTCCTGCCCGAGCCGCATATCTGGGAGAAGCTGAAGATGCTGGCGGCGGGCGAGCTGGTGAAGCCGGTCGATATCTTCGATCTTCTGCTGCATGCCGCGCCTTGGCTGCTGCTGGCGGCCAAACTGGTGCGGATCGCGCTGCAGCGGGGGTAGGGCGTCGGGCTGAAGCCCGGCCTACAGCACCATCCGATAGCGGATATGGCCGTCATTCTCGCAGAACCGCTCGTACAGGCGACGGGCCGTGGCGTTGCCGATCTCGGTCAGCCAGTAGAGCCGTTGCCAGCCCCGATCGCGGCCGATGGCGATCAGATCCTCGATCAGGGCTCGGCCAAGCCCCTGTCCGCGGGCTTCGGGCGCCACATAAAGGTCCTCAAGATAGCCGTCGTCGCCCATGACCCAGGTCGAAGGGTGGTGCTGGTGGATCGCAAATCCCTGCGCAACCCCGTCGAGGCAGGCCAGCCGCGCGGTCAGGGGATTGGACGGATCCATCAGACGCGCCCAGGTGAAGGCCGTCACCTCGACCGGAAGGGTCAGCCCGTAGCCGTCGCAGAAGCCCTGCCAAAGGCGAAGGAAATCCCTTTCGTCCAAGGGACTTGCGTCGCGGACTTCAAGCATCACGCGAGGCGCGCCAGAATGCGCGCCCAGGACCGGATGCCCTTGTGGAAGCTTTCGAGATCGTATTTCTCGTTCGGCGAATGGATCTGGTCGTCGTCGCGGCCGAAGCCGATCAGCATGGCGTCCATCCCGAGGATCGACTTGAAATACCCCGCGACCGGAATCGAGCCGCCGGCACCGACGAAGGCGGCAGGACGCCCCCATTCCTCGGAGAGGGCCTGACGGGCGGCCTCGAAGGCGGGATCGGAGATTTCCATCACGCTGGCGGGCGCCCCGTCGCTGCCGCCGTGCCAGATGATCGCGCAGTCGTCGGGCATCTGCGCCTCGGCCCAGCGTTTGAAGGCGGCGATGATCTTTTCGGGGTCCTGACGCGAGACGAGGCGGAACGAGACCTTGGCATGGGCTTCGGCGGGCAAAACGGTCTTGAACCCCGCCCCGGTGTAGCCGCCCCACATGCCGTTGACCTCGGCGGTCGGCCGCGACCAGATCCTTTCCAGCGGCGTGCGGTCCTGCTCTCCCGCCGGCACCGACAGGCCGACGTCGCCGAGATAGGCCGCGTGATCGAAGCGCAGCGCCTGCCATTGCTGGCGCAGGGCCTCCGGCAATTCGTCCACGTCGTCGTAGAAGCCGGGGACCATCACGCGGCCCTGCGTGTCGTGCAGGCCCGCCAGCAGGCGCGCCATCAGATGCAGGGGATTCTGCGCCAGCCCGCCATACATGCCGGAATGCAGATCGCGGCTTGCGGCCCGGATGGTGAACTCGGCCTTGGCGAGACCCCGGAGCATGGTGGTGATCGCGGGGGTCGCGCCCTCGAAGAGCCCGGTGTCGCAGATCAGGGCGAGGTCGCAGGAAAGCTCGTCCCGGTGTTGTTCGAGGAAGGGGATCAGCGAGGGCGAGCCCGACTCCTCCTCTCCTTCCAGGAAGATCGTCAGCTTGCCCGGCAGGGTGCCGTGAACCTCCTTCCAGGCGCGGCAGGCCTCGATGAAGGTCATCAGCTGGCCCTTGTCGTCCGAGGCCCCGCGCGCGCGGATCACCCGGCCCTTCGGGGTGTCCTGCACCTCGGGGTCGAAGGGCGGGCGGTCCCAGAGTTCAAGCGGATCAACGGGTTGCACGTCGTAGTGGCCGTAGAACAGCAGGTGCCGCCGCCCCTCGCCGCCATGGGCCACGACCATGGGATGCCCGGGGGTCGCCGCGGCGCGGGCGGTGAAGCCCAGCGCGGCGAGGTCGGCGGCCAGATGCTCGGCCGCGCGGGCGCAGTCGGCCTTGTAGGCGGGATCGGTGGAAATGGAGGGGATGCGCAAGAGCGCCATCAGCCGGTCCAGCGACTGCGGCAGGTTCTCGTCGATGCGGGCAAGGACGGCGTCCAGCGACGGGGTGGTCATTTCACTCTCCGGGATGTTATCGGGATCCAGCCTAGCAGGCGGCCTGGCACTGTCCAGAGCGGGCGAGCTGGGGTAAGAAGGACGAGGGGCGACAATTCGTCTGCTTGGCAAGGGGGGGCGATTGACCAGAATCAAGGCACCGAGGCACGGGATCGCCCAGAACCCGTGCAAAAGGAACCGGGACCGATGACCAGATACGACGACGCGATCGACGCCAGCCTGCAACGCCTGCACGACGAGGGGCGCTATCGCACCTTCATCGACATCGCGCGTGCCAAGGGGCAGTTTCCGCATGCGGTGTGGACACGGCCGGACGGAACGCAGAAGGACATCACGGTCTGGTGCGGCAACGACTATCTCGGCATGGGCCAGCATCCCGAAGTGCTGGCGGCGATGCACGAGGCGCTGGAGGCGACCGGCGCGGGCTCGGGTGGCACCCGCAACATCAGCGGCACGACCGTCTGGCACAAGGCGCTGGAGGCGGAACTGGCCGACCTGCACGGAAAGCAGGCCGCGCTGGTCTTCACCAGTGCCTACATCGCCAATGACGCGACGCTGTCGACGCTGCGGACCATCTTCCCCGGTCTCATCATC
>JBKBRG010000224.1:0-4955 GCA_046292325.1 Tabrizicola sp. | reverse complement strand
CTGGCTGAGGAAGGCGTCCTTCTGCAGGGACAGCTGGGTGAGCTTCTCGTTCGCCTCGCGCAGCGCGCCGGCGGTGCGGGTCAGTTCGGCCTCGCGCGCCTCGAGCCGGGCGGAATATTCCAGAAGCTGGGCGGATTCCGAGGCCACCGCCATCAGGTCCTCGACCGTGACCGTGGCGCGGCCGACAAGCTGGCTGATCATCGCATGGGCCGTCGCCGCGCCGACCGACCCCGACAGCCGCGATTCCAGACTGTCGAGGAAGGCGGGCGTCGGATCCGGCAGGAAGCCGTCCTTGCCTTGCGCCCGCGCCGCCTGCTGGAACAAGGCCAGGGCGGCATCCTCGCCCAGGATGCGCTGCGCCATGCCGAGTAGCGCTTCGGGTTCCGCCTGCCCGCGCGCCCAGCGTTGCGGGCCGACCGATCCCTCGAAGACGTTGACGAAGGCGGCGCCCTGCAACCGCTCGACCGGACCGGGGAAGGTGAGAAGCGAACCGATGCAGAAGGCGATGGTGTTCAGCGTCAGCGACCAGAACAGGGCGTGGATCATCGGGTCCATCGCTTCGGTGCCGAACAGGGCCTGCGGGCGCAGCCAGGACAGGCCAAGGGCGCCTTCGGCAAAGACCTGCGCCGAGAGCGCCGCTCCGGGTCCGAAGGAGGGCAGGAACGAGGTATAGGCCCAGACCACCAGGCCCGTGACAAGCCCGAGGCTGGCCCCCGTGCGGGTGGCGCCACGCCAGAAGATGCCGCCGATCATCGCGGGCAGCACCTGCGCCACCCCGAGGAAGGCGATCAGTCCGATGGCGGCCAGGGCGGCCGAACCGCCCGAGACGTGGTAGTAGCCATACCCGAGCGCCAGCACCGCCGCGATGGCCAGCCGCCGCGCCATCAGCACCACCTGCCGCAGGTCGTCCCCCGCCGCCGCCCCGGGCCTGAGCCGCAGCCAGAGCGGGATCATCACATGGTTCGAGATCATCGTGGCCAAGGCGATGGACTCCACGATCACCATCGAGGTGGCCGAGGAAAAGCCGCCGAGGAAGGCGAACATCGCAAGCGCCCCCTGCCCTTCGGCCAGGGGCAGGGTCAGGACGAACATGTCGGGATTCGCCCCTTCGGGCAGCCGGTCGAGGCCGACGACGGCGATCGGCACGATGAACAGGCTCATCGCCATCAGATAGAGCGGAAAGGCCCAGCTGGCGCGGGCCAGATGGCCCTCGTCCTCGTTCTCCACCACCATGACCTGGAACATGCGCGGCAGGCAGATCACGGCGGCGGCGGCAAGGAAGATCAGCCCGGTCCAGCGCCCCGGCTGGACCTGCCAGGCGGCAAGGTCGGCGGCGTCGATCCGGGCGATGACATCGCCCACCCCGCCCGCGATGCCCCAGACGACGAAACTGCCCACCGCCAGAAGCGCGACCAGCTTCACCACCGCCTCGACCGCGATGGCCGTGACGATCCCGTGATGCTGCTCGCGCGCATCGAGGTTCCTTGTGCCGAAAAGGATGGTGAAGAGCGCCAGCCCCACCGCCACCCAGACCGCGATCTGGCCGGGGGCAAGCGGTCGCGAGCCGTCGGTCTCGGTCGCGGCGAAGACACCGAAGGCCAGCACCACCGATTGCAGTTGCAGCGCGATGTAGGGCGTTGCCGCCACCACCATGATGACGGTGACGATCACCCCCAGCAGGTTCGACTTGCCATAGCGCGACGAGATAAGGTCGGCGATCGAGGTGACATGATGCTGCCGCCCGATCCGGACCAGCTTGCGCAGCAGAAGCCACCAGCCGATGAACACCAGCGTCGGCCCGAAGTAGATCGTCAGGAACTCCAGCCCCGAGCGCGCCGCATAGCCGACGGCGCCGTAGAAGGTCCAGGCCGTGCAATAGATCGACAGCGACAGCGTGTAGACCAGGGGCGAGCGCAGCCAGCCCAGCCGCCCGCGCGCGGCCCGGCCCTCGACCACGAAAGCCACGGCAAAGAGGAACACCACATAAAGCAGGCAGGACAGGACGAGAAGGTTGAACGGCATCTCAATCCTCGTCGTCCTCTGCCCCCTCGCCCCCGCGCAGGCCCGGGGCAAAGGCCGCGGCCAGGAGGATCAGCCCCAGCCAGACCGCGAAGAAGTAGATCACGTCGCCGGACTCCAGCGCCATGCGGGAATCCGGGGCCCAGAGCAGCGGCAGCATGAGGAAGAAAAGACCGAGGACGGGCAAGAGCCGCGCAGCATCGCGCAGGCGGCGGCGGCGGTAGGGCGCCCGCGCCAGGAACAGGGGCGGCTTGGGCCGGCGTGTCACGGCGTCCGCCCGGGCTGGGCCAGCATGGCGTGCACCTCGGCCAGGATCTCGGCATTCGAGAAGGGCTTGGTCATGAAACGGTCGGCGCCCGCCTGCTCGGCAACCTCGCGGTCGCGTCCGCGCGCGGTAAGCATCATCACCGGCGTCCGGCGACTGGCCGGGTCGGCACGCAAGGCGGCCAGCACCTCCAGACCCGACATCCCCGGCAGCATGTGGTCGAGGATCACGAGGTCGGGTGGATCCTGCCGCGCCAGCACCAGCGCCGCAGCCCCCTCGCCGGCATGGCTGACCCTCAGCCCCTCGCGCGACAGGAGGAAGCGGATCGCCTCGGCGATGTTCGGTTCGTCCTCGATCAGAAGGACATGCGCGGCCAATGGTTCCCCCCGGACAGTCTGTTGCCGCCCTGCCCCACTATCGGCGGAAACCGCGCCGCATGTCAAAGCCGAAGGGCGGCTTCCCCGCCTGCCGCATGGCAGCTTGCGCCGGGACGCGCCTCCCGACCATGCCGCGGGGCCGCGGGCGGCGGCGATCAGGTCCCCGCCTCGATGGGCAGGATCGACGGCTCGCGCCGGGCCGGACAGTCGCCGCGCACGCAGATCCGGCAGCTGGACCCGATGCGCAGGACCGGGCCGGCACCGTCGTCGGGCAGGATCATCATCGCCGCCTCGCGCAGTTCGGGTCCGCGCAGGCCCTGGGGATGCCGTGTCTCGGCCCAGGCGATGACGCGGTGGCGCCGCTCGCCCCGCCCGGCCATCTGCACCCGCGCCTCGACCGGCTGCATGGGCCGGCCAAGCGCGGTGTAAAGCGGCCAGAGCGGACATGCCGCGCCGAAGCGGGGCAGAAGAAAGCCGGCCACCGACTTGCGGAAGGTCAGCGTCCCCGATCCGTCGCAGGTCACGAGGCCGGCCTGAAGCTCGGGCATCCCGGCCAGCCGGCGCATCACGACCAGCGGCGAGATGGCGAACCTTTCGGCCATCGCCACCGGATCGGGGCCGGTTGTCGCCAGAGCATCGGCCAGGGCAGCCTGCGGCAGGTGCCGCGCATCCTCGCGCAGGCGGGCCACATGGGCGCGGGCAAGACTGCGCGCCGCCGTCGAGGCAAGCCGGGAGATCTCGTCCTCCAGCCCCGCCTCCAGTTCGGCATCCAGGAGCAGCCAGCCCCGGCCGCGCAACCAGTCCTCGACCTCTTCCTGCGGGGCGGCGATGCCCTGTTCCTCGATCCCCTGACGGGCGTCGAGAAAGCCCACCAGCGCCTCGGCCCCGGCCGCAAGCCGCTCGCTGTCCTGGTGCAGGTTCCGGTGAAAGCGGTCCGCCCAGTCCGGGTCGAGGTCGGGCGTCTCGGCCAGGATCGCCGCCGTTGCGCGAACCGCCGAGAGCGAGGACAGCAGCTCGTGCAGCGAGGCCGACAGGTGCGGGTCGTGGCTCATCCGGTCGTTCAGCGCCTCGACCGCGCGCTCCAGTGCAAGGGTCCGCGCCTCGAGCGTCGCCAGGAGCCCGGCCCAGCCGGGGAAGCGGTCGACGAACTCCTCGACCCGCTCCACCTCGGCCTGCGAGCCGCCCCGCGCCGCGGCGGAACGCAGATCCTCGACCAGGCCGGCGTTGCGGCCCTCGACCAGCGCCGCGCGGTCGATCTGCAAGGCATCGGCGAGCCGCTCGATGACCTCGGGCGTGACCTTGCGGCGGTTGTGTTCGATGAGGTTGAGGTAGCTTGCCGAGATGCCGGCCCGCCGGGCGACATCGGCCTGGCGCATCCCCTGCGCCAGACGCAGGTCGCGCAACTTGGTTCCGGTCAGGGCAGACAGCGGCATCGGACCCTCCCCCGACCAGAGGTTTACAACCCCGGTGAAGCTTTACAAGTCCGCAAAGCGGACCGGCGCCATCCCGAGGGACGGCGCCGGAGCGAGCGTTCGGGCGCCGCGGATCAGTTCGCCAGCGCCTTGTCGGTGATGATCGAGGTCCAGGCCCCTTCCGGCGCCTTGGTGATGACCGGGTCGGACCCGCCCGCCAGCAGCGTTGCCACGGTCCTTTCGGCCGCCGCCACGTCCAGCGCGCCGTTCGACCCGGCGGTCAGCTTGGCGACCTCGCCCATCATCCGCTTCTGGTGGGTTTCGGTCTGGGCGCCGGTCTGGTCGTTTTCCAGAACGATCATCGCGGCTTCGTCCGGGTTCTGCTCGGCGTATTTCCAGCCCTTCATCGAGGCCCGCACGAACTTGACCATGGTCTCCTGGAAGGCCGGGTCGGCCAGCCGGTCCTCGAGCACGTAAAGACCGTCCTCCAGGGTCGCCACGCCCATGTCCTGATACTTGAAGGTCACCAGTTCCTCGGGCTTGATCCCCGCGTCGATCACCTGCCAGTATTCGTTGTAGGTCATGGTCGAGATGCAGGCCGCCTGCTTCTGAAGAAGCGGATCGACGTTGAAGCCCTGCTTCAGGACGGTGACACCGCCTGGCGAGCCATCGGTCTTGAACCCGAGCTGCGACATCCAGGCCAGGAACGGGTATTCGTTGCCGAAGAACCAGACGCCCAGGGTCTTGTCGGCGAAATCCTTGGGCTCCTTGATCCCGGTCTCGGCCAGGCAGGTCAGCATCATGCCCGAGGATGCGAAGGGCTGGGCGATGTTCACCAGCGGCAGGCCCTTCTCGCGCGCGGCCAGCGCCGAGGGCATCCAG
>JBKBRG010000223.1:0-4956 GCA_046292325.1 Tabrizicola sp. | reverse complement strand
GGTCAGCCCATCAGCCGGTGATCGAAGGGATAGGTCGTCAGCGTCTCGCAGCCGGTTTCCGTGATCAGCACCTGATCCTCCAGCTTGATCGAGAAATCGCCGCCTTCGGGCGAGACCAGCGCCTCGACGCAAAGCACCATGCCGGGTTCGAGGGCGGCCTCGAAGGCGCCGGGGATCCAGCCGTCGGGGTAGTGCACATAGGGCCATTCGTCGCACAGCCCCACGCCGTGCATCTTGCAGGAATATTTCTGCGCCTGGTATTCCGGCGCGAGCTGGTGGCCCTGCATCACCAGTTCCTCGATCGTGACGCCCGGTTTCAGCCGCGCCTTGTGGTCGGCGATGTGGTCGAGCGCATGCCGAAAGGCCGAGACCATCGCGTTCGACGGGCGCCCGTCGCCCACCCACCAGGTGCGGGAAATGTCGATGCAGAATCCGTAACAGCCGATCAGGTCGGTATCGAAGGCCACGATCTCGTTTTCCTGCACGAGTCGCGGGCCACATTCCTGGAACCAGGGGTTCGTGCGTGGCCCGCTGGCCAAAAGCCGCGTCTCGATCCATTCGCCCCCGCGCCGGATGTTCGCCGCATGCAGTTCGGCCCAGATCGCGTCCTCGGAAACAGTCCCCGAAGGCACGTTGGCGCGCGTGAAGGCCTCCATCTCGGCAATGCCGGCTTCGCAGGCGTGATGGGCGCAGCGCATGGCAAGGATCTCGTCAGGCGTCTTGACCGCGCGGACCCGTTCGGTGACCTCCTCGCCTTCCTCGACGGTGAACCCGATCGCCTCCAGTGCCCGCAACCCGTGGACCATGATCTTGTCCACCGCCAGCCGCCGGTTCGTCCCGACATGCTCCCGCATCACCTCATCGACCTGCGCGGCAAAGCCCTCGGCCGCCGCCGCGCCCCGGTCGCCGGTCGAATTGTAGAAGAACGTCGCGCCCGAACGCAGTTCCTTCACCAGCGGGTTGAAGGTCACGAGGAAGGGCGAATTCCTGTATTCCCACATCACCATGTGCCCGTCGGCGCAGATCAGGCAGGCCCGGAACGGGTTGTGGGTGTTCCACAGCTGCATGTTCGTCGTGTCGGTCGCATAGCGGATGTTCAGGGGGTCGAACATCAGCAGCCCACCGTAATCCCGCGCCACGATCCCCGCGACCAGCTTCCGCCAGCGATCGTGACGCATCCGCGCCAGATCGGGCAGGCGCAGGCCCGCCGCCTCCCATTCGCGGAAGGCAAGCTGGGTCGGCCCGATCTCCACCCGGTCGTTGTCGTTGGGCGTGCCGTCCCCCAGCCGCGCCCCGCGCGAGGGGTCGATCTTCCGGCGGTCGCGGTGACGGTCCATGGCCCCTCCCGTTTCCGCCAGCTTGCCCGGTCGGCAAGGCGCCGCCTAGGCCAAGGGCGACGTGCAGGGTCGCAAACGTGTTGGTTGCAGCCGTCCCGCGCCCGTGGTCAAAAGCGGGCCATGGCCGACCCGATGCAAGACCAGCCCATCCTGCAGGACCGCCTGCCGCACCTGCCCTGGATCGATCCGCGCACCCGCCGCCTGCCCGGAATCCTTCCGGTCGAGGGGCGCGACTGGCTGCGCCAGGACGAAGCCTATGGCGCCCAGATGGCCCTGCGCGACCGGCTGATCGCGGCGCAACCCGGCATCGTCCACGCCCTGCTGCCCGAGGCGCGCCCCGCGGCGGTCGAACTCTACCAGACCGTCCTCGACTGGCTCGGCGCGGCGCCAGGCTTCACCCTGGCCGGCCAGAGCGCCACCCGCCCCGACGGGGTGACCGTGCCGCTCGATCCCGACCGGCCGCTTCTGACCCTTGGCCGTCTCGTGCAGGAGGACCTCTGCCTGATGGAGGCGCGCGGCGCGGAATATGCGCTGACCGGGGCGATCCTCTGCTTTCCGGCGTCGTGGAGCCTCGCACAGAAGATCGGCCGCCCGCTGACCGGCATCCACGACCCGGTCCCGGTCTATGACGCCGACCTCGCCCGCCGCGTCGCGCGGCTGTTCGAGGCGATCCGGCCCGAACAGCCGCTCTGGCGGATGAACTACCTGACCTACGACGATTTCGTCCTGCACCAGCCCCGCACCGAAGGCGACAAGCGCCCCCAGCCCACCGACCACGTCTACATCCGCTGCGAACGCCAGTGCCTGCTGCGCCTGCCGGTGACGCGGGCGGTGGTCTTCACCATCCACACCTATGTGGTGGACGCCGCCACCGTCACGCCCGGGGAACTCGTCCAGCTGCGCGAGGCGGTGCATTGACCCGCGCGCTTCTCGTCACCGCGCACCCTCTGGCGCAGAGCCTGACCGCGCGCCTTGCCGCCCGGCTCGAGGCCGAGTTGCGCGCCGCCGGCTGGCAGCTCACGCGCTGCGACCTCTACGACGGCTTCGACCCGGTGCTGACGCCGGCCGAACGCGCCGCCTACTACGCCACCCCGGCCCCGACGCTGGAAGCGGACAAGCGCAGGCTCGCCGAGGCCGAAGTGCTGATCCTCGTCTTTCCGACCTGGTGGTTCGGCTTTCCGGCGATCCTGAAGGGCTGGTTCGACCGGGTCTGGGCGCCGGGCACGGCCTACGACCATTCCCCCGGCTTCGGCCCGATGCTGCCGCGCCTCCACGGCCTGCGCGAGGTGCTGGCCGTCACCACGATGGGCGCGCCGGCCTGGATCGACTGGCTGGTGCTGCGCCGCCCGGTCCGCCGCATCCTGCGGCTGGCCATCCTGAAGCCCTGCGCGCCGAGGGCCCGGCTGACCTGGCGCGCGCTCTACCGCGCCGAGGCCGTGGCCGACCCCCGCCTGTCGCGGTTCGAGACCCGCCTCGCCGCAGACCTGACCCGCATCGCACGGAGACTGACATGCCCGGACTGATCCGCAGGACCCTTCTGATCGGCGGCGCGGCCGCGGCGGCGGGGGGCCTTGCGCTCTGGCGCTGGGGCAGGTCCGGCGCGCAGGACATCGCCTATGGCAGCGATCCGCGCCAGACCCTTGACCTGACCCTGCCGGATGGCTCGGGTCCGGCCCCGGTTCTGGTGATGTTTCATGGCGGTGCCTTCCGCGCGGGCGACAAGACGGATCTCGCGATCTGGCCCGAACTCCTGGAGGCCGGGATCGCCGTGGTGCGGGTCAACTACCGCCTCTCCGGCACGGCGAAATGGCCCGCCCAGGGCGATGACTGCCTGGCCGCCATCGTGCATCTGCAACGCCACGGTGCGGCGCTGGGCCTCGACCCCTCGCGCATGGTGCTGATGGGTCAGTCGGCCGGGGCCTTCCTTGCCGTCTCGACCGCGCTCAGCCTGGTCGAGGTGGGCCTCAGCCCGCGTGGGGTGGTCAGCCTTTACGGTCCGATGGATTTCTCGACCATGGACCAGGACATGAAGACCCTCGGGCGCACACCGCAGATGGGGCCGACCGATGCCGCCGACAGCGCGGAAAGCCAGCTTCTCGGTCATCCGGTAGGCGAAAACCGCGCGGCGGCCCGGGCGATGGGGCCGGTCGGGCGGCTGGCGGAACTGCGCGAACCCCTGCCGCCGATCCTGATCCGGCACGGCGACGCCGATCCCCTGATCGCCGACCTCCAGGCCAGACGCCTGCGCGAGGCCTGGATTGCTGCCGACCCGGCGGCGCGGATCGACTACAAGCTCGTCCCCGGCGCGGGCCACGGCGGCGAAGCCTTCGAGACCGACCCGGTCCGCGCCGAGATCCTCGCCTTCATCGGGCAGGCGCTGGCCTGAGCCGCAAGGGCCGGTCTCCCGGACGGCTCTTGCTCTTTTCGGAAATACTCTCCGGGGGTTCGGGGGGCGAAGCGCCCCCGACGACCGAGCCGGTTGGCCGCAGGCCAGAGGCGAGATGCGGTCTTGCGCCGCAGGCGCTCCGCCCGGCACCCGCTGCCCCTCAGTCCTCTCGCCCGATCGTCCGGAGGTCGTGCCCATCGGCCCAGTGCCACAGCGCGCGGCAAAGGCCGTAGGGCAGGGCAAGCCCGGTCGCCGCCCAGCCGGTCAGCCAGCCCGCGACCTGCACCGCCCCCTCGGCAAAGGGACCGCGCGGGGCCGGGGGCGCCGCAGGCCCGGTCGCGGCCCCGGATCCGGCCTCGTCGCGGGGCAGGGGGCCGCCCGCCATCTCGTCCCGGATCGCGGCCAGCGGGTCCTCCGCCGCGGCCGGATCGGTCGGCTCGGGCAGCACCGCGGGGGCAACCGCTTCGGGCATGGCCCCCGGCACGGCCACCGGCGGCGCCCGGTCGGGCCGGGACGGGACGGACAAGGGCGCGGGCCAGTCATCCCAGAGATGCGGCGCGATCTCGGCCACCAGCGCATTGCCGCGCCCGATGTCGCGGTCGGCCGTGGCGCTGGCATGGGCGCAGGTCGTGGCAAGATTGGCGATCCAGGCGGCGACCCGCAGGTGCGAGGGCACGAAGCGCTCTGCCCGGCCCAGCTTGCCGACCGGAAGGCGCCCGCGGCCCGCCTTCACCTTCACCGCCACCCGCCGCAGCCCGCGCGCGGCCCGGGCCATCAGCCCCGCCGCCGCCAGCCGGGCAAGACGCAGCCCCGCCCGGCCAAGGGCGCGCAAGTCGAAGGGCGGACGCTGCCCGCCCGAGGCCCAGATCTCGGGTCGTCCCTTTTCCGCGCGCCTGTCCAGGGGTTTCCGTGCCATCGCCGTCCCGCCAGCCTGCGGGTGACAGGTTAGCCGCGCCGAACCTGCTTTCCAAGCCTTTCCAGAGGCTTGGCCCGGAAGTCCCGCATGGGCGCGCAAGAAGAAGGGCGCCCGCCGGGCGCCCTTTTCCGTTCACCGTCCCACTGTCTCAGCAAGAGTAGTAGAGCTGATACTCGACCGGGTGGGGGGTATGCTCGTAGGCATAGACCTCTTCCCATTTCAGGGCCATGTAGGCCTCCAGCTGGTCGCGGGTGAAGACATCGCCCACCAGCAGGAAGTCCATGTCCTTTTCCAGCTCTTCCAGCGCCTCGCGCAGC
>JBKBRG010000222.1:0-4963 GCA_046292325.1 Tabrizicola sp. | reverse complement strand
TCGAAACTCGCCGCCCTGCCGCCCGACACGTTGATCTGTTCGGGCCACGAATACACCGCCTCGAACCTGCGCTTCGCCCTGACCCTTGAACCGGACAATCCCCGCCTTATCTCTCGTGCTGCCGAGGTCGCCGAACGGCGTGCCAAGGGCCTTCCCACCGTTCCCGTTCCCCTCGCGGAAGAACTTGCGACGAACCCTTACCTGCGGGCGCATCTGCCCGCTCTCAAGACAGCGGTCGGCCTGCCGGATGCCGACGATGTCACCGTTTTCGCCGAAATACGGGCCAGAAAAGACAAGTTCTGATCGCTCCGTATCACAAATGGCGTGATACCCTCGGGGAAACCCCGAAATCTGGAAGATTGCGCTTGAAGTGCGGTGAAGAAAACCGAACTTTAAGCTTATGAGGCCACGGTTGGTTGGGGCCCAGGCGCCCGGGCCGACCTGCAGGACAGGAGCACTGAAGTGCCATCGTTTTCGACCACGCTTGAACAGGCTATCCATAGCGCCCTGGCCTTGGCCAACTCGCGCCGACATGAACTCGCCACGCTGGAACATCTCCTCCTGGCGCTGATCGACGAACCCGACGCGGCCCGCGTGATGAAGGCCTGCGCGGTGAACCTCGATGAACTGCGCAAGACCCTGACCGACTTCATCGACGACGACCTTTCGACTCTGGTGACCGATGTCGAGGGATCCGAGGCCGTGCCCACCGCCGCCTTCCAGCGCGTGATCCAGCGCGCGGCGATCCACGTCCAGTCCTCGGGCCGCACCGAGGTGACCGGCGCCAACGTGCTGGTCGCGATCTTCGCCGAACGCGAATCGAACGCCGCCTATTTCCTGCAGGAACAGGACATGACGCGCTACGACGCGGTCAACTTCATCGCGCATGGCGTGGCAAAGGACCCGTCCTACGGCGAATCCCGCCCGGTGCAGGGCGCGGACGACCAGCATGAAACGCCCAAGGCCGAGGCCGGCGAAGCCAAGGAATCCGCGCTCTCGAAATACTGCGTCGACCTGAACGTGAAGGCGCGCAAGGGGGATGTCGATCCGCTGATCGGCCGCGAGGCCGAGGTCGAGCGCGCGATCCAGGTCCTCTGCCGCCGCCGCAAGAACAACCCGCTTCTGGTGGGCGATCCAGGCGTGGGCAAGACCGCCATCGCCGAAGGCCTCGCCCGCAAGATCGTCAACGGCGAGACGCCCGAGGTTCTGTCCAAGGCCACGATCTTCAGCCTGGACATGGGCGCGCTTCTGGCCGGCACCCGCTATCGCGGCGATTTCGAGGAACGGCTGAAGGCCGTGGTGAAAGAGCTTGAGGATCACCCCGACGCGATCCTCTTCATCGACGAGATCCACACCGTCATCGGCGCCGGGGCGACCTCGGGCGGGGCGATGGATGCCTCGAACCTGCTGAAACCCGCGCTCCAGGGCGGCAAGCTGCGCTGCATGGGATCGACCACCTACAAGGAATTCCGCCAGCACTTCGAGAAGGACCGCGCGCTGTCGCGGCGCTTCCAGAAGATCGACGTGAACGAGCCTTCGGTGCCGGATGCCATCAAGATCCTGATGGGTCTGAAACCGCATTTCGAGGAACATCACGACCTGAAATACACCAACGACGCGATCAAGTCGGCGGTGGAACTGGCCGCGCGCTACATCCATGACCGCAAGCTGCCGGATTCGGCGATCGACGTGATCGACGAGGCCGGGGCCGCGCAGCACCTGGTGGCGGAGTCCAAGCGCCGCAAGACGCTGGGCATCAAGGAGATCGAGGCCGTGGTGGCCAAGATCGCCCGCATCCCGCCCAAGACCGTGTCGAAGGACGATGCCGAAACCCTGCGCGATCTGGAAAAGACGCTGAAGCGGGTGGTGTTCGGCCAGGACAAGGCGGTCGAGGCCTTGTGCTCGGCGATCAAGCTGGCCCGTGCCGGCCTGCGCGAACCGGAAAAGCCCATCGGCAACTACCTCTTCGCCGGCCCGACCGGCGTCGGCAAGACCGAGGTGGCCAAGCAGCTTGCCTCGTCGCTGGGCGTGGAACTGATCCGCTTCGATATGTCGGAATACATGGAGAAGCACGCGGTTTCCCGCCTGATCGGCGCGCCTCCGGGCTATGTCGGCTTTGACCAGGGTGGCATGCTGACCGATGCGGTGGACCAGCACCCGCATTGTGTCCTGCTGCTGGACGAGATGGAAAAGGCCCACCCGGATGTCTACAACATCCTTCTGCAGGTGATGGACCACGGCAAACTGACCGACCACAACGGCCGGACGGTGGATTTCCGCAACGTGATCCTGATCATGACCTCGAACGCCGGGGCCGCCGACATGGCCAAGGCGGCCATCGGTTTCGGCCGCGACCGGCGCACGGGCGAGGATACGGCGGCGATCGAGCGCACCTTCACGCCCGAATTCCGCAACCGTCTGGATGCGGTGATCAACTTTGCCCCCCTGGGCAAGGAGGTCATCATGCAGGTGGTCGAGAAGTTCGTGCTTCAGCTCGAGGCCCAGCTGATGGACCGCAATGTCCATATCGACCTGTCGCCGGAAGCCGCCGCCTGGCTGGGCGACAAGGGCTATGACGACAAGATGGGCGCACGGCCGCTGGCCCGGGTGATCCAGGAACACATCAAGAAGCCCCTGGCCGAGGAACTGCTGTTCGGCAAGCTGGTCAAGGGCGGCGTGGTGCGGGTGAAGGTCAAGGACGACGCCATCGTGCTCGACATCGAGGAACCGCAGAAACCGCGCCTGACCGGCCAGAAGCCACCGCTTCTGACCGCGGAATAGCCGACCGACGAAACCGGAACCCCCGCCCTGAACCGGCGGGGGTTCTGCCTTGGCCGTGCGTCTGTGACTTCGTCAGTCCTCGCCATCCCGCAACGAGAGGCCGCCCTGCAGCGGCCGGGATTCTCCGGGCGCGCGCAGCGAACCCCTCGAATTCAATTCATCCCGATCGGTCGTCCCTTGCGGACAGCCTCAGACCACGGCCGCCCGGTAAAGATGCCAGGTCGCGTGTCCCAGCACCGGCAGCACCACGACCAGGCCCAGAAGCAGCGGCAGGATCCCCAGGACAAGCCCGCCCGCGACGATCAGGCCCCAGACGGCCATCACCCCCGGATTCTCCCGCGCGACCTGGACCGAAGTCAGCACCGCGACGGGCAGGGTCACGTCCCGGTCCAGAAGCAGCGGGAAAGAGATCGCGCTGACCGCCAGCACCGCCGCCGCCAGCACTGCGCCCACCACCGTCCCGACCACCGTCATCACCCAGCCCGCTGGTGTGGTCAGCGCGGCAGTGACCAGCGCCATCAGGCTCGCCGGCCGGTCCGGACCGAGGGTGGCGGCATGAATCGCATCGGCCAGCAGAAGCCAGGCCATGAAGATCACCGCGTTGAACAGGCTCAGCATCAGGATCCGCGGGAACCGGGGATTGTGCAGCACCTCGAACATCGCGCCCCAGCCGGCCTCCCGCCCCGCCTCGCGCCGGCGGCTGAGCTCGTAAAGCCCCAGCGCCGCCACCGGCCCGACGAGGGCAAAGCCGGACAGGGCCGGGAACAGCAGATGGGTCAGGTTCCCCTGGCTCGCCAGAGCCAGCAGGACCGCCCCCATCGCGGGATAGAGCATGCAGGCGAACAGCACGTCCGACCGCATCGCCGCCAGGTCGTCCCAGCCCTTGCGCAGCGCCGCGCGCAGGTCGCCGGGCATCAGCAGCCTGGTCTCGGGCCGGACACCGGGGTCGGCGGCGGGCTGGGCCGCGACCCCGGTCGCGTATCCGGCGGCCGAGCCCAGCGCGCCAAGCGTCCAGGAAAGGGGGTTTCCGATCGTCTTCGGCATCAGGGGTCCTCCCGCAGAGGGGGCGCCCCGGCTGGTCCTGCCCGGGGACGTCCCAGTGGCAACGACGGCAAGCACGACTTTTCTGATGCGAGCTTAGCACGCATCGTCCGCGAAAGAAGTCACGGATTGGTGCGCCGTTCAGCGCTCGGTCAGCTTCAGCTCGATCCGGCGGTTCAGGGCACGACTCGCCTCGTCATCTCCGGTGGCGACCGGGCGATATTCGCCGAACCCCGTTGCCGCCATCCGCTCTGGCGGGAAGCCCAGCTCGTTCTGCATGTAGCGGACGACCGAAAGCGCGCGGGCCTGGCTGAGTTCCCAGTTGTCGGCGAAGGCAGCGCCCGGGCTGATCGGAATGTTGTCGGTATGCCCGTCCACCCGGATGATCCAGTCGATCTCGGGCGGGATGCTGGCGCGGATCTCGTCCAGGATCCGCACCACCCCGGCAATCTGCGCGCGGCCTTCGGGCGCCAGATCGGCCGAGCCGCGGTTGAACAGCACCTCGGCAGAGAACACGAACCGGTCCCCCACCACCCGCACGCCCTCCCGGCCCTGCAAGAGCGCCGACAGCTGACCAAAGAATTCCGACCGGAAGCGGGCGAGGTCCCGATTCTCCTCTGCCAGCCGCGCGGCCTCGGCGGCCTCCAGTTCCGCGCGGCGGCGCTGTTCGGCCGCGACCTGGGCCAGCGCGGCGTTCAGGTCCTTGCCGAGGCTTTCCAGCTGCACCTTTGCCGCCTCGTCGCGCGCCTTCGCCGCGTCCAGCACGGACTGGAGGCTGCCCAGCTGGCTGCGCAGCGCCGCGACCTGCTGGTTCAGAAGCTCGACTTCGCGCGCGGCGGCAAGGGCCTTCTCCTGTTCGGCCAGCAGCGCGGTTCTGGCCGCCGCCAGCGCCGCATCCTTCGCGGTCGCGCCCTTCGCGGCCTCGCTCCGGGCAGCGGCGAGAAGGGTCAGCGTCTCTTCGGCGCGCTTGCGTTCCTGCTCCAGCGCAAGCGTCATTGCGGTCAGTTCCGTGTCGGCATTGGCCAGGCGGTCACGCAGGGCCTTCAGCGCCGCGGCATCGGCCAGCCGCGCGGCCTCGGCATCGGAGACCGACTCCTCGGCCGCCAACAACGCCGCAACCTCCACTTAGGCCATGGCCCAT
>JBKBRG010000221.1:0-4976 GCA_046292325.1 Tabrizicola sp. | reverse complement strand
GGATCATGCTCCGACGGACGCGGAGCATCTGATCCTGACCTTCAGCCATGCGCTGGACCTGGAACTGTGCCATCGGCTGCTGATCCGGGGTTTCCGGTCCTGCGGGCTGATCGGGTCGGCGACGAAATGGGGGCGGTTCCGGTCGCGGCTGGCGGCGCTGGGGCACGACGCGGCGGCGATCGGGCGCATCCGCTGTCCCATCGGAGACCCGCGCCTTGGCAAGCATCCGCAGGCGATTGCGGTGGGCGTGGTGGCGGAGCTTCTCCGTGCGCCTTATGCGGTGGCGAAGGAGAAGCGGGCATGAGCAGACCGGAACTCTTGCGGGTGGAGGGGATCACCAAGGCCTATCCGGGCGTGGTGGCGAACAGCGATGTCTCGTTCTCCATCGGAGAGGGCGAGATCCACGCACTCCTGGGCGAGAACGGGGCGGGCAAGTCCACCATGGTCAAGATGATCTATGGCCTGGTGCGGCCCGATGCCGGGACCATGACCTTGCGGGGCGCATCCTATCAGCCGGCGAAACCGGCCGAGGCGCGGCGGCTGGGGGTGGCGATGGTGTTCCAGCACTTTTCCCTGTTCGAGGCGCTGAACGTGGCCGAGAACGTGGCCCTGGGAATGGAGAACCCGCCGCCGATGCGGGAACTGGCGGCGCGGATCCGAGCGGTTTCGGAGGAATACGGGTTGCCGCTGGACCCATCCCGGATGGTGGGCGACCTGAGCGCCGGAGAGCGGCAGCGGGTGGAGATCATCCGCTGTCTCCTTCAGGATCCGAAGCTGTTGATCATGGACGAGCCCACCTCGGTCCTTACGCCGCAGGAGGTGGAGATCCTGTTCAAGACTCTGCGCCAGCTTTCGGCCGAGGGAACGGCGATCCTCTATATCAGTCACAAGCTGGAAGAGATCAGAAGCCTGTGCGACGAGGCGACGATCCTGCGCCGCGGCAAGGTGGTGGCGACCTGCACCCCGCGCGAAAGGACGGCGCGCGAGATGGCCGAACTGATGGTGGGGGTCAGCCTCAAGACGCCGGAGCGGCGCATGGGGACGAAGGGCGAGGTGGCGCTGGGCGTGAGCGACCTGTCGGCGGCTTCGCCCATTCCCTTCGGCACCAGCCTGAGGAACGTTTCGTTCACCGTGGCGAAGGGCGAGGTGCTGGGCATCGCCGGGGTTGCCGGAAATGGACAAGACGAGCTTTTGCTCGCCTTGTCGGGCGAGCTGAGGGCGGCGCCGGACAAGGTGCGGGTGGCCGGAAGACCGGTGGGCGATCTGGGGCCGGTGGAGCGGCGTCGGGCGGGGCTGGTGGCCGCGCCGGAGGATCGCTACGGCCATGCGGCGGCGCCGGACATGAGCCTGGTCGAGAACGCCTTCCTGACGGCGGGGGTTCGCAAGGGGCTGACCCGGAACGGGTTCGTGGACTGGGCCGGCACGCGGGCCTTCGCCGAGGAGATCATCGCCGCCTATGACGTGCGCACGCCCGGCCCGGACGTGGCCGCGCGGGCGCTGTCGGGGGGGAACCTGCAGAAGTTCCTGATGGGGCGGGAACTGATGCAGGGGGCATCGGTCATCGTCATCAACCAGCCGACCTGGGGGGTGGATGCGGCGGCGGCGGCGCAGATCCGGCAGTCCATCCTCGACCGCGCGGGCGAAGGTGCGGCGGTGGTGGTGATCAGCCAGGACCTGGACGAGCTGCTGGAGGTATCGGACAGCTTCGCGGTGCTGAACGAGGGACGGCTGACCAAGCCGCGACCGACCGCGGGTCTGACGATGGACGAGATCGGCCTGATGATGGGCGGGGCGCACGGCATGGAGGTGGCGCATCATGGATAGCGGGGTCCCAACCTCTTTGCTGAATTCGGCAGGTTCCTTCCGAGAAGCCCGGCGCGGGCGTCACCTTTGTTCTGCCATGCGTCCGGTGTGCTTGCGGACCGGTCGGAGTGGGGGCCAGCCCCCACACCCCCGGGATATTTCCGGACAGATGAAGGGGCGGTCGCATGGTCCGGCTTGAGAAGCGTCCGACGCCCAGCCGGTTCTGGCTGTATGCCACCCCGCCCGTCGCGGTGATCCTGACGATGATCGCGGGCGGCATCCTGTTTGCGGCCATGGGGAAGAACCCGTTCGAGGTAATCCGCACGATCTTCTGGGACCCTGTCTTCGGCGAGTTTGCCTTCTACCTGCGCGGGCAGCTTCTGGTGAAGGCGGGGCCCCTGATCCTGATCGCGATCGGGCTGGCGCTGGGGTTCCGGGCGGGCATCTGGAACATCGGCGCCGAAGGGCAATACATCATGGGCGCCATCGTCGGTGCCGGCGTGGGGCTTGCGGTCTTTCCGACCGAGAACCGGCTGATCTTTCCCGTCATGGTGATCGCGGGGGCCTTCGGCGGCTGGGCCTGGGCGATGATCCCGGCGATCCTGAAGACGCGGTTCAACACCAACGAGATCCTCGTCAGCCTGATGCTGGTCTATGTGGCGCAGACCATCCTTGCCAAGGCCTCGACCGGGTTCCTGAAGAACCCCGAGGGGATGGGCTTTCCGGGCAGTCGCAACTTCTCCAGCTATCCGGCGGCGCAGAATGCGGAACTGATTGCGGGCACGGGTCTGCACTGGGGGGGCGTGGCGGCGCTGGTGACGGCGGTCCTGGCCTGGATCCTGCTGACGCGGCATAAGGCGGGGTTCCAGATCCGGCTGGCCGGGCAGGCGCCCAGGGCGGCGCGGTTCCACGGCGTCAGCCCGGCGCGGCTGGTGGTGATGTGCATGGGGATATCCGGCGCGCTGGCCGGCATGGCGGGGCTGTTCGAGGTGACGGGGCCTGCGGGGCAGATCAGCATCGACTTCAACACGGGCTACGGTTTCACCGCGATCATCGTGGCCTTCCTCGGGCGGCTGAACCCGCTGGGGATCGTGCTGGCGGGGTTCCTGATGGCGCTGACCTATGTCGGTGGCGAGATGGCGGCGACGAACCTGGGCCTGCCGGCGGCGGCGATCCAGGTGTTCCAGGGCATGCTGCTGTTCTTCCTGCTCGCCGTGGACGTGCTGACGAATTACCGGTTCCGGCTGGCTGCGGGGGCGCACTGATGGATCTTGGCGGCATCAATCCGGTCATCCTGATCGCAACGCTCATGGCCTCGGCCGTGCCGATCCTGCTGGCGGCGCTGGGCGAGACGGTCGTGGAGCGGTCAGGCGTCCTGAACCTGGGCGTCGAGGGGATGATGATCATTGGCGCGCTGGGCGGTTTTGTCGTCGCGGTGCAGACCGGAAGCCCGATTCTGGGGTTCCTGGGCGGGGCGGTTGCAGGGGCCCTGCTGAGCCTGATCTTCGCCCTACTGACCCAGGTGTTCCTGGCCAATCAGGTGGCGACGGGGCTGGCGCTGACGCTGTTCGGGTTGGGTGTCAGTTCCCTTGGCGGGCAGGGATACAACGGGATCAAGCCGCCGCCCACCACGCAACTCTTGCCCGATGCGCTGGCCGACCTGCCCGTGGTGGGACCGATCCTCTTCGGCCACGACTGGGTGGTCTATTTCAGCATCGCGATGACGGCCGTGCTGTGGTGGGTGCTGAAGGCGACCCGCCTGGGCCTCATCATCCGTGCGGTGGGCGAAAGCCACGAGGCGGCGCATGCGCTGGGCTACAAGGTCAACCGCATCCGGCTGGCCTGCATCGCCTTCGGCGGCGCGATGGCGGGGATGGGCGGGGCCTATGTGAGCCTTGCCAGGGTGCCGCAATGGGTGGACGGGATCACGGCGGGCGCCGGCTGGATCGCGCTGGCGATCGTGGTCTTTGCCAGCTGGAAGCCCTGGCGCGTGCTGATCGGCGCCTATCTTTTCGGCGGCATCACCGTGTTGCAGCTGAACCTTCAGGTCGCCGGGTCGGTGATCCCGGTCGAGTACTTGTCCATGGCCCCCTATCTGATAACCATCCTCGTGCTGGTCATCATGTCGGCCGGGCGGAAGGGCAAGGCGAGCGGGGCTCCGGCGAGCCTGGGTCAGAACTTTCACGCCTCGCGCTGAGGCACATAACCGCGGGGTCGGAACAGGCCCTGCCACCAAGGGGAGTACGAGGATGAAACGGAGAAATCTGCTGGCCACGGCTGCGATGGGCCTTTTGCTGGCAAGCGGCAGCGCCTTCGCGCAGGGCATGGACAAGGTGAAGGCCTGCTTCGTCTATGTCGGCCCGATCGGCGACGGCGGCTGGACCTTCCAGCACCACCAGGGCGCCATGGCCGTGCAGGAGGCCTATGGCGACAAGGTCGAGATCCAGTATCAGGAGAACGTGCCCGAAGGTGCCGACGCCGAGCGGGTGCTGACCCAGATGGCGCTGGGCGGCTGCAACATCATCTTCACCACCTCGTTCGGCTACATGGACGCGACCAATGCCGTTGCGGCCAAGTTCCCGGACGTGAAATTCGAGCATGCGACGGGCTTCAAGCGCGAGCATCCGAACGTCTCGACCTACAACGCCCGCTTCTACGAGGGCCGCGCGATCCAGGGCCTTATCGCGGGCAAGATGACCAAGACGAACAAGATCGGCTACATCGCCTCGTTCCCGATCCCCGAAGTCATCATGGGGATCAACAGCTATTACCTGCATGCCAGGAAGGTGAACCCCGACGTGCAGCTTTCGGTGGTCTGGGCCTTCACCTGGTTCGACCCGGCCAAGGAGGCCGATTCGGCCAAGGCGCTGATCGACCAGGGCGTGGACGTGATCGCGGCGCATACCGATTCGACCGCGCCGCTGGCCGAGGCGGCGAAGGTCGAGGGGGTGATCGGGTTCGGCCAGGCGTCGGACATGGCGGCCTACAAGGACGGGCCGCGGGTAACCTCGATCATCGACAACTGGGGTCCCTACTATGTGAAGCGCGTCGGTGCCCTGCTGGACGGGACCTACCAGCAGATCGACGCCTGGGAAGGGATCGCCGGCGGCGAGGTGCTGATCGGCGAGATCACCGACAGGGTGCCGGCCGACGTGAAGGCCGAAGCCGAGGCG
>JBKBRG010000220.1:1953-4990 GCA_046292325.1 Tabrizicola sp. | reverse complement strand
AGCGCCGGATGCAGGATCAGGGTCGCCAGGATGACCGCCTCGCGCAGGATCTCGTCCACCGGGCCTTGCCCCTGGGCCAGAAGCGAGGAACGGGTGCTGGCCAGCGCGCCGCCCGGAGGCGCGAAGCGACCCCGGCCCGGGCGGAAGGGACCGGGCTGGAAGGGGCGAGCCTGGGCGGTGCCGAAAAGCTCTCGCCGCAGGCGTTTCATCTCCTCGGCGTAATGGGTCCGGATCGAAGGGTCGGTGATCCGGGCCAGGTGCCCGCGCAGGGTCTTGTCCAGCGCGGCACGGCGTTCCGGACTGTCGAAGACGCGGCCCTCGGTCTCGCGCTGCCACAGGAGCTGCACCATGGGTTTCGCCTGGTCCAGGACCGCCTGCATCGCGGGGGCTCCCTGCGCCCTCAGGAGATCGTCCGGGTCCATGCCGCCCGGCAGGATCGCGATGCGCAATCCCTTTCCGGCCTCCAGGATCGGCAGGGCGAGGTCGATCACCCGCTGCGCGGCCTTGAGCCCCGCAGTGTCGCCGTCCAGCGCCATGATCGGCTCGTCCGCGATGCGCCAGATCATGCGCAACTGGTCCTCGGTGACGGCTGTCCCCAGCGGCGCGACGGCGGCGGTGAAGCCGGCTTCGCTGAGGGCGATCACGTCCATGTAGCCTTCCGCGACGATCAGCGTCTTGCCCTTCCCCGCGGCCTCGCGCGCGGGGGCGTGGTTGAACAGGCTGCGGCCCTTGTCGAACAGCTCGGTCTCCGGCCCGTTGAGGTATTTCGCCCGGGCGTTGGGATCGAGGCTGCGCCCGCCCAGGCTGACGATCCGGCCCCGCGCATCGCGGATCGGAAAGATGATGCGGGCGTGGAAGCGGTCGTAGAGCCGGCCCGAGTCGTGCCTGGCCACCACACCCGAGGCGACCATCAGATCGGGCGAAACGCCCTTGGCCGTCAGCGCCTCGACCACGGCCTGCGCGTTCTCGGGCGCCCAGCCGATGTCCCAGCGGTCCCAGGCGGCCTCGGTCAGGCGGCGCTTCTGGGACAGGTAGGCACGCGCCTCGGCCCCCGCGGCGGTCTTGAGTTGCAGGCGGTAGAACTTCACCGCCTCATCCATCACCTGATGCAGAAGCGTCCGCCGGTCGGCGCGTTCGGCCGCCTTCGGATCGCGCGCGGGCATCTGCATCCCGGCCTCGCGGGCAAGGATCTCCACCGCCTCCATGAAGCCGAGGTTCTCGGACTCCTTCACGAAGGTGACGGCGTCGCCCTTCGCGTGGCAACCGAAGCAGTAGTAGAAGCCCTTGCGGTCATCGACGTGGAAGCTGGCCGACTTTTCCTGATGGAAGGGGCAGGGCGCCCAGAAATCGCCCTTGGCGAGGTTCGACTTGCGCATGTCCCAGGTGACCTTCCTGCCCACGATGGAGGACAGGGTTACCCTTGTGCGCAGCTCGTCGAGGAATCCGTTCGGCAAGGACATGGCCCCGCTTATACCAGATCGCGCGCCCGGTGCAGCCCCCCGGGGGCGCGTCGCCCCCCGGACCCCCAGAGAGTATTTCTGCAAAGGGCAAATGCACTTGCTCTTTTCCCAAATACTCCACGGGGGTGCGGGGGTGTGAAACCCCCGCTGCCGACGGGGGTCAGAAGCCCAACCGGTCCCGCATCGCATACCAGGTCATCGCCGTGACCAGAAGCGGCCAGCGGAAGGCCGCTCCCCCCGGAAAGCGGTGCTGCGGCAGGCTCGCCATCAGGTCGAAGCGTTCCATCTGCCCCGCCGCCGCCTCGGCCAGCAGCTTGCCCGCAAGCGTGGCCATCGCGACCCCGTGGCCGGAATAGCCCGAGGCCGACAGGACGTTCCGGCCTGCCGTCGTGAAGCAGGGCATGCGGTTCACCGTGATTGCGAGCGTGCCGCCCCAGGCATAGTCGATCCGGGTCTTCGCCAGTTGCGGATAGACGCGGAGCATGGGTTTCGAGACGGTCCTGATGATGTCGGGGAAACGATAGCCATAACTCTCCCCGCCGCCGAAGAGCAGGCGGCTGTCCTCGGACAGGCGCCAGTAGTTGACCACGAAGCGGGTATCGGCGACGGCGACGGGTTCGGACAGAAGGTCTCTGGCCGCTTCGCCCAAGGGTTCGGTTGCGACGATGAAGTTGTTGATCGGCATGACCTTTGCCGAAACCTTCGGGCTGAGTTGCCCCAGGTAGCCGTTGCCTGCCAGGATCACCGTCGCGCAATCGACATGGCCCGAAGGCGTGCGGACCACGGGCCGCGCGCCAGGGTCCACGCGATGAACTTCGCTGAGTTCGTGGATGCGCGCACCTGCCCTGGCCGCAGCCTGCGCCAGACCGATGGCGTAGTTCAGCGGATGCAGGTGACCCGCGTCGCGGTCGATCTCGCCGCCGACATATTCGGTCGAGCCGATCAGGCGGCGGATGCCGGTCCTGTCCAGCGGTTCGATGTGCTGGTAGCCGTAGTCGCGGCGCAGCTTCTCGGCATAGGCATGCGCCTCGCGCACTTCCCGTTCGGAGCGGCAGGCATGGGCGATGCCGGGGTGGAAGGTGACCGGCATGTCATGGTCACGCAGCAGCGACTTGACCAGAGACTTGGCTTCCTCGGCCAGATCCCAGAGCCGGTGCGCATTCTCGCGCCCCACCGTCCTTTCGAGCCAGACCTGATCCTGCCGCTGGCCGCTGCCGACCTGCCCGCCATTGCGCCCCGAGGCACCGAAGCCCACCCGGTGCGCTTCCAGTAGCACCACATCATAGCCCTTCTGCGCCAGATGCAGGGCGGCCGACAGCCCGGTATATCCGCCGCCAACGATGCAGACATCAGCCCTGGTCGCCCCCTTCAGGATCGGGAAACGGTCGATCGGCGCGGCGGTCGCGGCATAATAGCTGGCGGGGTATTCGCCCCGCCGGTCGTTGATGTGCAACAGGTTCATCAGACGTTGAGGAGCAGGTGCTCCCTCTCCCATGGGCTGATGACCTGAAGGAATTCCTTGTATTCGTTGCGCTTGACGCTGTCGTAAACCGTTATGAAGTCGGTCCCCAACACCG
>JBKBRG010000220.1:0-1943 GCA_046292325.1 Tabrizicola sp. | reverse complement strand
GTCCTCGTCGAGGAGGTCGAGCGCATCGCCCAGGTTGGCCGGGATGTCCTCGCTGTCGATATAGGCCGAGCCGGTGAATTCGGGCCGCGCCTCGATCTTGTTCATCAGGCCGAGGTAGCCGCAGGCCAGCGTCGAGGCGATGCCGAGATAGGGGTTGCAGTCCATCCCGGGCAGCCGGTTTTCCACCCGCCGCGCGGCAGGGCCCGAGATCGGGATGCGCAGGCCGGTGGTCCGGTTGTCGCGGCCCCATTCCAGGTTGATCGGCGCGGCGAAGTCGGGGACGTAGCGGCGGTAGCTGTTGACGTAGGGCGCGAACAGGGCCACGGCGGCACCGAGGTGCTTCTGCAAGCCGCCGATGAAGTTCATGAAGGCGTCCGTCTCCACCCCCTTCGGCCCGGCGAAGATGTTCTTCCCGGTCTTGAGGTCCACGACCGAGGTGTGGATGTGCATCGCACTGCCCGGCTCGCCCGCGATCGGCTTGGCCATGAAGGTGGCGAAGCAGTCGTGGCGCAGCGCGGCCTCGCGGATCAGGCGCTTGAAGAAGAACACCTCGTCCGCCAGCCGGATCGGGTCGCCGTGGGCGAGGTTCAGCTCGATCTGTCCCGCGCCGCCCTCTTGCAGGATGCCGTCGATTTCCAGTCCCTGCGCCTCGGCATAGTCGTAGATGTCGTCGATGACCTTGCCGTATTCGTCAACGGCGGACATCGAATAGGCCTGTTTTCCGGCGGCCCGGCGGCCCGAGCGGCCCATGGGCGGGATGACCGGCATGTTGGGGTCGGTGTTGCGGGCGGTCAGGAAGAACTCCATCTCGGGCGCGACGACGGGGCGCCAGCCCTGCGCCTCGTAAAGCCCGACGATGCGGCGCAGCACGTTGCGGGGGCTGAAGGGCACCAGATTGCCCTGCTGGTCCTTGGCGTCGTGGATCACCTGCAGCGTGATGTCGGCAGTCCAGGGGGCGGCGGTGGCGGTGGACCAGTCGGGCTCCAGGATCATGTCGGGTTCGGTGAAGGCGTCGAAGGGGTTGTCGGCCCATTCGCCGGTGATCGTTTGCAGGAAGATGGAATTCGGCAGAAAGTAGTTGGTCTGCTTGGCGAATTTCGTGGCCGGCATCGCCTTGCCGCGTGCCACCCCGGCGATGTCGCCGATGATGCATTCCACTTCGTCTACCCGGCGGTTGCCGATGTAGTCGCGCGCTGCCTCGGGCAGCTGGTCGGTCCACTTGGACATGGGTCACACTTTGGTTGGGGGTGGCCCCCGCGGCCGAACGGGTCAGGCGCGGAGCTTCTCGGCCCCAGTTCTCTTCGCTTGGTGGGTCAGGAAGAATTCCGCGATCCGGTCGGCCATCGACGGGCTGTCGAGCGGCGTGTCGAGCCTTTGCGTGGCATCGGCAAGGAGCGCGTCGGGGACCAGACCCGGCCCCCGGACCTTGATGAGCCCCTCCATGAACTCCTTGCGGAATTCGGGGTGGGGCTGGAGGGTGAACATGCGGTCGTCATAAAGTAGCGCCGCATTCTCGCACATGGCGGTCGAGGCGAGGACCTTAGCGGTTTCGGGCTTCTTCACGACCTGGTCCTGGTGCCAGGCGTTGAGCCGGTAGGTCCGGTCGCCGAAGTCGTATTCGGTCGGGCCGACGGTCCAGCCGCCCGCGAACTTCTCGACCTTGCCGCCCATCGCCTGCGCGATGATCTGGTGTCCGAAGCAGATGCCGACGACAGGGACATGCGCGGCATAGGCGGCGCGGATGAAGTCCTCCAGCGGCGGGATCCAGTCATGGGGTTCGTAGGCGCCATGGCGCGAACCGGTGATCAGCCAGCCGTCACATTCGTGCACCGAGGCCGGGAATTCGTTGCGCAGCACGGCCCAGCGACGGAAGGTCAGGCCCTTTCCCGCAAGCAGGGTCTCGAAGAAATCGGGGTAGTCGCCCGGGTCGCGCAGCGCGTCGG
>JBKBRG010000219.1:0-4996 GCA_046292325.1 Tabrizicola sp. | reverse complement strand
CGGCCGCCCGCGCCACCTCCAGCGCCTCGCGCACCAGGCGCTGTTTGCGGATCAGCGCGGCATCGGCAGGCGTGTCGGCCAGGAAGGGAGCAGGCAGGAAGACCGCCCGCGCCCCGGTCAGCGCGGCAAGGCGGACGCAGACATCGAAGGGCGAAGTGGCCGAGGTGTGGGTCATCGACCCCATCAGCGACACGAAGCAGAGATCGGGGTTGCGCAGCCCGCTCAGCGCATCGGCCATCGCCGCCACGGTGCGCCCCCAGCCCATGCCGATGGTCAGCCGCCCCTCGCGGCCGATCCGCGCCAGCCAGCCGGCGGCCAGCTGCCCGACCGCGCGCCGCCCCGCGGCGGGATCCTCACCGGCATCGGGTGCCACCAGAGCCTCGGTCAGGCCGAAGCGCGCGGTCAGACGATCGGCAAGCGCCAGGGTCGCGGTGGTTCCATGCTCGATGCTGACGCGGACAAGGCCCAGATCGCGCGCATCCTGCAACAGCCGCAGCACCTTGAAGCGCGACAGTCCCATGCGCCGGCTGACCTCTTCCTGGCTCATCTGGCCGATGTGGTAGAGCCAGGCCGCCTGGACCTTGTCGTCCGTTTCCCTGCCGCCCGCCGACATCCGCGCCCGTCCCACGTTCCCAGCCGTTCCGCCGGCATCTAGCCACTTGACGCGATCCTTCGTCAATGGCTATCAACAAATGTGCGATGCATGCACATAATTGCAAGTGCAGCATTGCAGGTGCGGAAACCGGGGCGCAAGCCATGACCTATGTCATCGGCATAGACGGCGGGACAGAGTCGCTTCGGGCGCATGTGTTCGACTTGTCCGGCCGGTCGCGCGGGGTGGGCAAGGGCGCCTATGGCACGGCATTTCCGCAACCCGGACAGGCGGAACAGAACCCCGACGACTGGTGGCATGCGGCCGGTGTTGCCGTGCGCGAGGCGATGGCCGCGGCGGGGGTGACGCCCGATCAGGTCTCGGGGCTGGCCTGCGACACGACCTCCTGCACCGTGGTAGCGCTGGATGCCGCGGGGCGGCCCCTTCGGCCCTGCCTTCTTTGGATGGACGTGCGCGCGCACCATGAGGCGGCCGAGGTCGCTGCCTGCGGCGACCCGGCCCTGCGGCTGAACGGCGGCGGCGCGGGACCGGTCAGTCCGGAATGGATGATCCCCAAGGCGCTGTGGCTTAAGCGTCATCAGCCCGATCTCTGGGCCCGCACGGCCATGCTCGGGGAATACCAGGATTATCTGACCCTGCGGCTGACGGGGCGTTGGGTCGCCTCGTTGAACAATGTCACGATGCGCTGGCATTACCAGACCGACCACGGCGGCTGGCCGCTGTCGATGCTCGACAGGCTGGACCTGTCCGACCTGAAGGACCGCTGGCCGTCCGAGATCGTCGCACCGGGGCAGGTGATCGGCGCCCTGACCGAGGCCGCCGCGCGGCACCTCGGCCTGCGGGCGGGGCTGCCGGTGGTCCAGGGCGGGGCCGATGCCTTCATCGGGATGATCGGGTTGGGCGTCACGCGGCCGGGGGACCTCGCGCTGATCACCGGCTCGTCGCATCTGCAGCTGGGGGTGGCCGAGCGCCCGGTGCACATGCCGGGCGTCTGGGGCACCTACATGGACTGCGTCTATCCCGGCCTGCCGATCATCGAGGGCGGTCAGACCTCGACCGGGTCGGTGATCGCCTGGTTCAAGCGAAACTTCGTCGAGCATTTGGACTTCGACACGCTGAACGCCCAGGCCGCGGCGCTGCCGCCGGGGGCCGAGGGTCTGCTTGCGGTCGATCACTTCCAGGGCAACCGGACGCCGCATACCGATGCGCTGGCACGCGGGGCGATAACGGGGCTCAGTCTCAAGCACACACCGGCACACGTCTATCGGGCGCTGGTCGAGTCGGTCTGTTTCGGCACCCGCGCCATCGTCGAGGCCTTCGGTTCGGCCTTCACCGCGCGGCGGATCGTGGTCGCGGGGGGCGCCACCAGGTCGCCCTTCTGGCTGCAGGTCCATGCCGACACTCTGGGCCTGGCGCTGGAGCTGACCGAAGAGCCCGAGGCCCCCGCGCTCGGCTCGGCGATCCTGGCGGCGGTCGGGGCGCGGCATTTCCCCTCGATCGAGGCGGCCTGCGCCGCGATGGTACGCACCGCGCGGCGGATCGAACCCGACATGGCTGCCCATGCCGCCTATGGCCCGATCTACCAGCGTTACCGGGCCGCCTATGCCGCCCTGAAACCCCTGCGAGCCCTCGAATGAACGCCCCCGTGCAGACGGCCAATACCGGTTCCCTGTCGCGCTATCGCATGATGCGGCGCATCCGGTGCTTCGAGGAACGGGTGGGCGAGCTGTTCCTGAAGGGCGGCAGCGCCGGGTCGATGCTGCACCTGTCGATCGGGGAAGAGGCCGTTGTCGGCCTGACCGATGCGATGCGCGAGGGCGACAGTTTCACCACCCACCACCGCGGCCATGGCGTGTTCCTTGGTCGCGGGGGCGATCCCAACCGGATGATGTCCGAGATCGCCGGCAAGGCGGACGGCTATTGCCGGGGCAAGGGCGGCTCGATGCACATCGCCGACCGGGCGCTGGGGCATCTGGGGGCGAATGCCATCGTGGGCGGCGGCATCGCGCATGTCGTGGGCGCGGGTCTGACATACCGCAACCGGGGCGAGGGGCAGATCTCGGTCGCCTTCTTCGGCGACGGCGCGATGAGCCAGGGCATTCTCTACGAATCGATGAACATGGCCGCGCTCTGGCGCCTGCCGGTCATCTTCTGCTGCATCAACAACCAGTATGGCATGGGCACGCGGGTTGACCGCTCTGCCGGCCGCCGCGACTTTCCGGCGCGGGCCGAGGCCTTCGGGCTGGCCGCGATCCGTGCCGATGGCGCCGATGTCGAGGCGGTGCACGATGCCGCCCGCGTGCTTGTTGCCGATGCGCGGCAGGGCCAGCCGGGATTCCTGGAGATAGACGCCTACCGCTTCTACGGCCATGCCCGGATGGACAAGTCTCCCTATCGCACGGCCGAGGAAGAGGCCGAGGGCCGCCAGCGCGACCCCTTGGTCCGGGCCCGCGCGCGGCTGCTGGCCGAGGGGCTGGCGCCCGAGGGTGACCTTGCCCGGATCGACGCGGCTGCCGGCGCCGAGATGGACGCGGCCCTTGCCCATGCGCTGGAGGCCCCGGTCCCGGCGCCGAGCACGATGTTCGAGGATGTCTACGCCCCGGGCACGCCCGCCCCCCGTCCGCAGGCCCGAAGGCTGGCCACAGTTCTGGCCGAGGAGATGCGCGCATGACCGAGACGACCTATCGCGAGGCGGTCCGTCAGGCGCTTCTGGATGCGATGGAAGCCGATCCTTCCGTCATCCTGCTGGGCGAGGAGGTCGGGCTTTACGGTGGTGCCTATGGCGTGACCAAGGGGCTGATCGACCTGTTCGGCGCCGACCGGGTGATCGACACGCCGATCTCGGAATCCGCGATCATCGGCGCGGCCATCGGCGCGGCCATGACCGGGCTGCGCCCGGTGGCGGAACTGATGTATGTGGACTTCGCCGGCATGGCGATGGACCAGATCGCCAACCAGGCCGCGAAAAGCCGCTACATGTTCGGCGGCCAGATCGGTGTGCCGATGGTGCTGCGGACGCAAGGCGGCACGGGCCGGTCGGCCGCGGCCCAGCACAGCCAGAGCCTCGAGGCCTGGATCATGCATGTCCCCGGCCTGCGGCTGGTGATGCCCGCCACGGTGAGCGATGCCTATCACCTGCTGCGTGGCGCGCTTGACCAGCCCGACCCCGTGATGGTGATCGAACACAAGGGGCTTTACACGCTGAAGGGCGACCTCGACCCCGCCCGCCCCGATGCACCCTGGGGCCAGCCTGCGACGCGCCGCCCCGGCCGCGATCTGGTCATCCTGACCTACAGCCGGATGCTGCACGAAGCCCTCGCCGCGGCCGAGGCTCTGGCCGACGCCGGGGTCGAGGCCGAGGTGATCGACCTGCGCTGCCTGAACCCGCTCGATGAGGCCCCTCTGGTCGAGGCCGTGCGCCGGATCGGCCGGGCGATGGTGGTGACCGAAGCGGCGGTGACCGGCTCGGTCGCCTCGGAGATCGCGGCGCGGCTGGGTGAACTTTGCTTCGACTGGCTGGAAGAGCCGATCCTGCGTCTGGGCGGCGAGGACATCCCGATCCCGGTCTCGCCGGCGCTGGAGCGGGGTTCGATCCCCTCCGCCGACCTGATCCACGACACGGCCCTCTGGCTGGTGACACGAAAGGCGCCGCCATGGGCCGCGTGACGCTGACCCTGCCGCGCCTGGGCGAGACCATGGAGGAGGCCCGCGTCACCGCCTGGCTGGTGGCGCCGGGCAGGGCCTACCGGCGCGGCGAGGTGCTGATGGAGGTAGAGACCGACAAGACCGTGGTCGAGGTGCCGGCGATGGCCGATGGCGTGCTGGTCGCGCAGCTGGTGGCCGAGGGCGATACGGTCGCGCTGGACCAGCCGTTCGCCCAGGTCGAGGAAACTGGCGCCCTGGCTCCAGCGGCAGGGAGTGCACCGGTCCCGGGAGCGGAGCCTGTGGCTCCTTCCGCCGTGGTCGCGGCCCTGCCGCCGGTCGCTGGACATGCCGGCCTGCGCGCCAGTCCGGCGGCGCGAGCGGCGGCGCGTCGCGGCGGGGTGGACCTGACACTGGTGCCCGGCACCGGGCGCAACGGGCGTATCACGGCCGAGGACGTGCGCGGGCAGGGCGGCACTTCGGGCGGGGTAGGGACGGCCGTCCTGCTGCATGGCCTGTTCGACAGCGCGCGGGGCTGGCGCGACCTGCCGCAGCGGTTGGCGCGCGCGGGTCTGGCTGTGCATGTTCCCGATCTTCCCGGCCATGGCCTTTCCACCGACAGCGGGCTCTGTTGCACAAATCCGGTGAGGGATTCATCTCGTGAATCCAGGGTGGTAGCTGGGGCACATGAGCAGACCGACACCTCCGACCTACAAGACCAGGAACTGGCCTGAGTATAAC
>JBKBRG010000218.1:0-5016 GCA_046292325.1 Tabrizicola sp. | reverse complement strand
GGACCCGGACGGCCACCTCTTCGACCGGCCCGGCGATGGTCCAGCCCTCCACCACGTCCCCTGCCCCGTCCCGATGGCGCGCGCCCCGCTGACCGCCGGTCACCGTCACCTCCCAGTCGATGACCTTCTGGCCGGCGAAGGCGGACGGGGTCAGCCGATGGCTCTGCACGACCGAGCGCACGGGGGCGTCGTATCGGTAGCGGGTCAGGTGATCGACGGTCAGGCGCATCAGCGCATCTCTCCGCTGAGGTAGCAGTCATGGATCGCCGTGGCCAGCGCGGCGGTCTCGGTGATGTAGCGGGTCAGGAACTCGTGCAGGCCTTCCTCGAAGATCATCTCGACGGTCGTGCCCTCGATCCCGGAAAGCAGGGCACGGGCGCAGTCCTGGGCGCGGGTTTCGCGGCCATAGGCCTTGGCGATCCGGCCGAGGTGGTTGACGAGGCCTGCGGTGCAGGTGGCAAGCGAGCGGGGCGATTGCGGGTTGCGGATCAGGAAGTCGGCGATCTTCGCCGAGGTCACCTCGCCGCCATAGGCCCAGTGGAAGGCCCGCTGGGCCCCCATCGCGCGCAGCAGCGTGGACCACTGGTAGTTGTCGAGGCCGGAGCCGACGAAATCGACCCGCGGAAGAAGGACGTAATACTTCACGTCCATCAGCCGCGCGGTGTTGTCGCCGCGTTCGAGGTAGTAGCCGATGTTGAGGAAGTTGAAGCCGTCATCCCGCAGCAGCGTGGCGTCGATCGCCCCGCGCAGCATCGCGGCATGGCGCATGGTCCAGTCGGTCAGCCGCGACAGTTCCAGCGTCGAGCGTTCGGCCCGTTCCAGCTGGCGCAACTCCTGGAAGGCGGTGTTCAGCGCATCCCAGACCTGGGTCGTCAGCGCCGTGCGGACGATCCGTCCGTTCTCGCGTGCGGCGGTGATGCAGCTGGCGACGGACGAGGGATTGTCCCGGTCGAAGAACAGGAAACTTTCGATGTTGCGCTGGACCGGATCGCCATACTTGGCCGCGAAGGCATGGGCCATGCCGGTGGCCTGCAACAGGCTGTCCCATTCGTTGCGGTAGCCCTGGGCCGAAGGCAGAAGGCTGATCCGGCTGCCCACTTCCAGAAGCCGCGCAACCGTGTCGGCACGTTCCATGTAGCGGGCGATCCAGTAGAGATTGTCGGCGGTGCGGCTCAGCATGTCAGGCCCGCCCCCCAGGATCTTTCGTCGAAAGATCCTGGCCGCTTCCGGTCGCGCCGCAAAATTCTTCGGCGAAGAATTTTGCGCTGTGGTCGCATGGTCCGCTCATTCCGCCAGCACCCAGGTATCCTTGACCCCACCGCCCTGGCTGGAGTTCACCACGAGCGAGCCTTCCTTCAGCGCCACCCGCGTCAAGCCGCCGGGCACCAGTTCGATGCGTTCGCCGACCAGGCAATAGGGCCGCAGGTCGACGTGACGCGGGGCCACGCCGTCCTCGACGAAGGTCGGGACGGTGGAAAGGGCCAGCGTCGGCTGGGCGATGTAGTTGCCGGGATCCTCGATCAGTTTCGCGCGGAAGCGTTCGATCTCCTCCTTCGACGCCTTGGGTCCGACGAGCATGCCGTATCCGCCCGAGCCGTGGACCTCTTTCACCACCAGGTCGGACAGGTTGGCGAGGACGTGCTTCAGGTCCTCGTCCCGGCCGCATTGCCAGGTGGGCACGTTCTGCAGGATCGGCTCTTCCCCGAGGTAGAAGCGGACCATCTCGGGGACATAGGTGTAGACCGCCTTGTCATCGGCAACCCCTGCCCCGGGCGCCGAGCAGATCGAGACGCCGCCGGATCGGTAGACGTCCATCAGACCGGGGATCCCGAGCAACGAGTCCGGGCGGAAGCAGAGCGGATCAAGGTAGGCGTCGTCGATGCGCCGGTAGATCACATCCACCCGCTGCGGGCCTTCGGTGGTGCGCATCCAGACATGCTCGCCCGCCACGAACAGGTCCTGGCCCTCGACCAGCTCGACCCCCATCAGGTCGGCCAGCAGCGAATGTTCGTAATAGGCGCTGTTGAAATGACCCGGCGTGAGGATCACCACCGTCGGCTCGCCGTCGCACCTGGCGGGGGCGACGCTGGCCAGGGTGCGGCGAAGCTTGTCGGAATAGGTATCGACGGGTTCGATCCGGTTCTCGCGGAAGAGGTCGGGAAACATCCGCATCATGATCTCGCGGCTTTCCAGCATGTAGCTGACGCCCGAGGGTGTGCGGCAGTTGTCCTCGAGGACGTAGAACTGGTCGGGGCCGGTGCGCACGATGTCGACGCCGACGATGTGGGAATAGACGCCCCTGGGCGGCACGAAACCGACGACGGCCTTCTCGTAGGCGTCGTTGCGATAGACCAGGTGCCTGGGGATACGCCCCGCGCGGATGATTTCGCCGCGCCCGTAGACATCGACGAGGAAGGCGTTCAGCGCCCGCGCCCGCTGCTTGATCCCGCGTTCCAGCCTTGCCCACTCGGTGCCGGAAAAGACGCGGGGGAACATGTCGAAGGGGATCAGCCGGTCCGGGTCGCCGCCCTCGCCATAGACCGCGAAGGTGATCCCGATGCGGCGGAACAGCGCCTCGGCCTCGGCCTGCTTCAGGCTGCGGAGCTCTTCGGGCATCTTCGCCACCCAGTCCCGCAACCGCGCATAGGGTGCCCGGACCTCGGTGCCCTGGAACATCTCGTTGAACTGGCCCACCACGTCCCCCTGCCTGCCTTGCCCCGACTAGAGCAGAGGCAGCGCGAGGGGAAAAGCATTACCGAAAGGATGGCGCCCGCGGCGTGACCAGTTGCCCAAGTTTTGGGCAAGTCGCCCACGGGCTTGCGCCGGGGCCCGCCGGTCAGGGCCGGGGCAGATGCGGCGCCACGGCCGCCTCGACACGGGCGGCGACGGCTTCGGGGGCACCGCTTGCATCTATCACGCGGAATCGCGCATGGCGGCCGGCCAGCGCCAGGAACCCTGCGCGGGCCTTCTGCTGGAAGGCCAGCCCCATGTCCTCGAAGCGCAGTTCTGCGCCGGCGCGGGCCTGGGCGCGCGCAAGGCCGAGCGCGGGGTCGATGTCGAACAGCAGCGTCAGGTCCGGCTCGACCCCGATCATCAACTCGTGCAGGCGGTCCACCACCTGGGCAAGATCGCCTCGGGTGATGCCCTGGAAGATCCGGGTGGAATCGGCGAAACGGTCGGTGATGACGATCTCGCCGCGCGCCAGCGCGGGACGGATGGTCTTTTCCAGATGGTCGCGCCGCGCGGCCGTGAAGAGCAGGATCTCGGTCTCGGCCGACCAACGGTCGGTGGCGCCTTCGAGCACAAGGCGGCGGATCTCCTCGGCGCCCGGGCTGCCGCCCGGTTCGCGTGTCAGCGTGACGCTGTGGCCCCGCCGGCGCAGCGTGTCGGCCAGAAGCCTGCCCTGCGTCGACTTGCCAGAGCCGTCAATGCCTTCCAGCGAAAGGAAGAGGCCCGCCATTCAGCTGGCCGGCGCCCCGAGATAGCGCGCGTAGAGCGCCCAGGCCGCCGTGGTCAGCCGTCCGACGAACCCGACCTGGCCGACATCGGCCTCGGCCACCAGCGGCACCCGGCGGTCGGGAAGGTCGGGGGCGTGCACGATCAGTTCCGCGACGGGCGTTCCCTTGGCCACGGGTGCGATGAGCGGGCCGTTGTAGACGACCTCGGCGGTCAGGCTTTCCTGCACCAGCGCCGGCACCAGAAGGCGGATGTCCTCGGCCGGAACCAGACCAACGGTCGGGGCCGCGCCCATGTGCACCTCGGCCTCGGCGACCCGGACACCGGACCTGACGATGGTCTTTTCCGAGAATTGCCGGAAGGCCCAGCTGACGATGCGCTCGGCCTCTTCGGCGCGCGCCTTCTCGCTGGTCAGGCCGGTGATCGCGAAGATGATGCGCCGGTCGCCCTGCTTTGCCGATCCGACCAGGCCGTAGCCGGCCTCCTGCGTGTGCCCGGTCTTCAATCCGTCGGCGCCGACCCCCAGTTCCAGCAGGGGGTTGCGGTTGCGGGCATTGGCGGGAGCGCGGTCCTTGTAGTTGAACTCGGTCTCGGCGAAGATCGGATAGTATTCGGGAAAGTCCTGGATCAGGCGCCGGGCCAGGATGCCGAGGTCGCGCATCGACATGCGGTGGTTCGGGTCGGGCCAGCCGCTGGAGTTGGCGAAGGTCGATGCTGTCATCCCGAGCGCCCGTCCGCGTTCCGTCATCTGCCGGGCAAAGGCCTCTTCGGTGCCGGCAAGCCCTTCGGCGACAACGACGCAGGCATCGTTGCCCGAGTTCACGATGATGCCGCGGATCAGCTCGCTGACGGTCGGCCGGTCGGTTTCCTGCAGGAACATGGTGGAGCCGCCCATCGCCTTCGCGCGCGACGAGACGGCGAAGGGCGTGTCCATCGTGACGCGGCCATCCTTCAGCGCCTCGAACAGCATGTTGATGGTCATCAGCTTGGACATCGAGGCC
This sequence comes from Tabrizicola sp., assembly GCA_046292325.1. Lineage (GTDB taxonomy): Bacteria > Pseudomonadota > Alphaproteobacteria > Rhodobacterales > Rhodobacteraceae > Tabrizicola. Next base: position 559 of record JBKBRG010000218.1, on the reverse strand, counting down.
GGCGGCACGGGCTGATCCGCGTTCTTGTCCATCAGCACCGTTCCCGTCGTCATGTCATAGACCCAGGCGGCGGTCGCGGCGGTCTCGAAGGCGCGCGCGGGCAAGGCGGCAAGCGCAACGGCAATCAGGGACAGGACAAGGCGCAGACGATTCAGCATGGCGGAGGGTCCTTGCTCACTTCAGGAAATAGGCGTCGGCGAAACCGGCGGCCTTGATCTTCTTCAGCACGGCCTCGTCGCCCTGGACGACCACGCCCCAGACCGCCTGGCCACCCCTTTCGGATTTCTGCGGCGTCGCGGTCAGGCCGATCCTGGCCAGAGCCTCGGCCGCACGCCTGGCGTTTTCCTCCTTCGAGAACGAGGCAACCTGGATCGGCCGGACGGGGCCGCCGGCCTCGGCGGAAGCGGCCGCCGCATCGGGGGGTGCCGCAGGTCTGGCGGCGGGAGCCGGGGTTGCGCCGACCACCTTGCGCGTGCCGGAGGCTTCGGGCTTGCCGGCCACGATCTCGGGCTTGCGGGCATCAAGCGGCGCGGCTTCGATCGGGGCCACGGCCACCGTC
>JBKBRG010000217.1:0-5036 GCA_046292325.1 Tabrizicola sp. | reverse complement strand
GAGGAATGGTTCAGCCGCTTGTAGTGGTTGTGCACGGCCACCGAAAGCACACGCTTGGCATGGACCTGGCCGATCACATAGTCGTCCAGCACCTTGCAGATCTCGCGCGGGGTGGGCACGCCGTCCGAGGATTTCAGACCCGTGGTCTTCGTCTCCTCGCGGATGATGTCCATGCACAGTTCGACGCATTCGTCGCAGATGAAGACCGTGGGCCCCGCGATCAGCTTGCGCACCTCATGCTGGCTCTTGCCGCAGAACGAACAGTAGAGGGTGTTCTTGCTGTCGCCGCCGGTGTTGTTCGCCATCCGCAGTCCTCTGAGCTTTGACCCGCCTCGCCGGGCCGGTGCCTCTGGGGAAGTTTAGGGCCTTCCCCAAGGCACCACAATCCGAAAAACCCGCCGGAAAATTCGGCGGGAAAGTGGGCGTCATTTCGACGTATCGTCGGCCTTTCCGCGGCTTTCGAGGATCTGGTCGATCAGGCCCCAGGCCTTCGCATCCTCGGCCGACATGAAGTTGTCGCGCTCCAGCGCCGCCTCGACGGTGTCATAGTCGTTGCCGGTGTGCTTGACGTAGATCTCGTTCAGGCGGCGCTTCAGCTTCATCGTCTCCTGCGCGTGGATCATGATGTCGGTCGCCTGGCCCTGATAGCCTCCCGAGGGCTGGTGCACCATGATCCGGCTGTTGGGCAGGCTGAAGCGCATCCCCTTCTCGCCCGCCGTCAGCAGCAGCGAGCCCATCGAGGCCGCCTGCCCGATCACCAGCGTGGAAACCTTCGGCCGGATGTATTGCATCGTGTCGTAGATCGACAGGCCCGCGGTCACCACGCCGCCGGGGCTGTTGATGTACATGCTGATTTCCTTGGACGGATTCTCCGATTCCAGAAACAGAAGCTGGGCGCAGATCAGGCTGGACATGCCGTCATGCACCGGGCCACCGAGGAAGATGATCCGCTCCTTCAACAGCCGGCTGAAGATGTCGTAGGCGCGTTCGCCACGGCTCGTCTGTTCGACGACCATGGGGACCAGCGTGTTCATGTAGTGCTCAACGGGATCGCGCATCGGGGCCTGCCTCTTTCAGTCGCTCGAGGAATATCGTCGAATGTATTGCAAGAGTCTTAGTGGGGTGACACGGGGGCCGCAAGGGCACCTCAGACGCTTTTGCCGCAGGGGTTCCACGCCTTGAAAGCCGCGCTCGGCGGCCTAGACCCCGTGCATGTTCACGCCGACACGAGCCGCGGGCCTGGCGCGCCTGGCCGACTTCCTGCCGCGGGCGGGCCGCGACTATGCGGCGCTGCGCAACCTCGACCTGCCCGGACATCCGCATGTCTCCACCCTGTCGCCGTGGCTGCGCCATCGCCTCGTGACCGAGGAGGAGGTCATCGACGCCATCCTGCGCGCGCATCCGCGCGGGGCCGAGAAGTTCCTGACCGAGGTCTGGTGGCGCACCTACTGGAAGGGCTGGCTGGAGCTGCGGCCGGGGATCTGGACCGCCTATCGGCAGGGTCTTGCGGCGGGCCTGAACCGGCTGGCGGCAGAACCCGGCCTCGCGGCGCGGGCCGAGGCGGCGATGACGGGAGACACCGGCATCGACGGCTTCGACCACTGGGCGCGCGAGCTGGTCGCGACCGGCTATCTGCACAATCACGCCCGGATGTGGTTCGCCTCGATCTGGATCTTCACCCTGCGGCTTCCGTGGGAACTGGGGGCCGACTTCTTCCTGCGCCACCTGCTGGACGGCGACCCTGCCTCGAACACCCTGTCCTGGCGCTGGGTGGCGGGCCTGCACACGCCGGGCAAGACCTATCTCGCCACTGCCGACAACATCGCGCGCAACACCAATGGCCGCTTCAGCCCCGAAGGCCTGGCGCTCGAGGCCCCGCCCCTGCAGATGCCCCCCCTGCCGCCACCCCGCCCCGCCCCGCAGGGCGACCCTTTCGATCCCTCTGCGGCCTCGCTGCTTCTGGTCACCGAAGAGGACCTGTGCCCCGAGATCCTGCTGGACCTCGGCCTGCGCCCCGTGGCCGTTGCGGCCCTTAGCGACGTTTCCGGGCGTTCGCCGCTGGCCGTCGCCGACCCCGTCCGCCGCTTCACCGAGGCGGCGATCGCCGACGGTCTCGGTCGTCTCGGCCATCCCGACGCGCCCCGGTTCGACCGCCGGACGCTGCCCGCGCTGGTCGATCTGGCCGAGCGCGAAGGGGCGGTGCAAGTCGTCACGCTGCATGCCCCGACCGGCCCGGTGGCCTCGGCCCTGTCCGATCTCGCAGCCATGGCGGGGCGGCGGTGCATCGCCGTGACCCGCGTGCTGCGCGACCATGACCGGCACGCCTGGCCCCAGGCCACGCACGGGTTCTTCCGCTTCCGCGCAGCGGTGATGGGCTAGCGGAAGGTCCGGGCCGCCAGGGCCACCCGCGCCCCGGCGGTGACAAGGCACAGGACGCCGAAGGTGCAGGCCAGGGGCACGAACAGGCCGGGCCAGAGCGCGAGGATCAGGAAGCAGAGGATCGTCTCGGTCCCCTCCATCAGACCGGCAGTGAAGTAGAGCGACTTCTCGCCCCGGCTGCGCGTCTGCATGCCCTGCCGCTCTGCCAGCACGGCAAAACCCAGAAAGGTCGCGGCGTTGACATAGAAGCTGAACAGAAGGAAGGCCCCGGCGACCCCGTTCGCGACCGGGTCGCGCAGGACGAAGGCCAGCGGGATCGCGCCGTAGAAGACGAAATCGGCCACGATGTCGAGAAAGCCGCCGAGATCGCTCTTGCCGCGCGCCCGGGCGACCGCGCCGTCAAGTCCGTCGGCCAGCCGGCTGGCCAGAAGCACCAGCGCCACCCCCGCGCCCGCCCCGCCGGCAGCGATCAGCCCTGCCGCGGCAAGCCCCAGCACAAGACCCGCAAGCGTCACCGCATTGGCCGTGGCCCCGCGTGCCGCCAGCCAGCGCCCCCCCTCGTTCAGGGGCGCGTCGATCACCCCGCGCATCAAGCCGTCCAGCATTGCCCACTCCCGATTCGTCCGCATGATCTCCGCTTGCCGGACGGCAGGGAAGTCAACTTTCCGCGGACTTCCGCTCAAGGCCCGGGCCGGCCCGTGGCCGCACGTCAAAGTTGCGTGCAGCCGTCGCCATTTTTCGCCTATTTCACCAATTGCGCCACTTTCTGCCCGATTCCGGCCCAACTGGTCGACGATCAACAGGACTGCCATACTACGGGGAGTTGCCATGATGATGCGTCTTCAGCTGGCGGTTGTTGCCGCCACGGCCTTGCTTTGCCTCGGGTCTGCCGCCCAGGCATGCACGATCCCGGCCAACGCCCCCGCCATGCAGCAAGAGCTGCTGGCCCATCTCAATGCCGAACGCAAGGCGCGTGGACTGGCGCCGCTGACCCTCTCGGCCAAGCTCGACAAGGCTGCCCAGAGCCATGCCTGTGACAATGCAAGGCGCAGGTCGATCAGCCACACCTCCTCGGATGGCGGCACGCTCAAGACGCGCCTGCGCCGGGCGGGCTATGCCTTCCGCACCGCCGCCGAGAACACGGGCCGCGGTTTCGCCAGCGGCGCGCGGGCGGTGCAGTGGTGGATGAATTCGCCCAAGCACAAGGACAACATCCTGTTGCGCAAGGCGCGCGAAGTCGGGGTCGGCATCGCCCTCAGCCCCGCCCCCGACAACAAGCTGCACTGGATCATCGTCGTCGGCGCCTCGAAATAGCCCCGAGGTCCCGACCCTTAGCGCGCGATCACCAGTTCGGCCTTCAGCCCCCCCAGCGTCTCGCTTTGCGACAGGCGAAGGGAACCGCCATGGCTGCGGGCGATGTCCGAGGCGATCGACAGCCCCAGCCCGACCCCGCCGCCCTGGTTCGGATCGCGTGAGGCATCCAGCCGCGCGAAGGGTCGCAGGGCCTCGTCGCGGCGCTCCTCGGGGATACCGGGACCATCGTCCTCGATCACGATGCGCAGGCTGCGGTCCTGAAAGACCAGGCGCACCTCCACCCGGCGACCATAGCGCAGGGCATTGCCGACCAGATTCTCGATGGCGCGGCGAATGGCAGTCGGCCGCATCTCGACCGGCTCGGCCCGCCCCTCGATCCCTGCAAGCCGCACCCCTGCCCCCGCCTTCTCGACCACATCCGTCACCAGAGCGACCGCATCCGCCGGTTCGGACTGTTCCATCGCGTCGCTGCGCACGAAGGCGAGGAACTCGTCCACCATGCGTTCCATCTGCGCGACATCCTGCTGCAATGCCGCCACCTCGGGATCCTCGGGCATCAGCGACAGGGCCAGCCGCATCCTGGTCAGCGGCGTGCGCAGGTCGTGGCTGACGCCGGACAGCATCAGCGTGCGCTGCTCGATCTGGCGCTCGATCCGGGCGCGCATGTCCAGGAAGGCCCGCCCGGCCGCCCGCACCTCCAGCGCCCCGCGCGGCTTGTAGCGCACGCTCTGCCCCTTGCCGAAGGCCTCTGCCGCCTCGGCCAGCTTGGTGATCGGCCGAAGCTGGCGGCGCAGGAAATAATAGGCGATCACCGTCAGCAGGACCGAGGTGAAAAGCATCAGCACGATCAGCTGGTGCGGGTTGGTCGCCGACATCCGCCGCCGGCTGACCTCGGCCCCGACCGGCCCGAAACGGCTGTCGAAGCGCAGAAAGACCCGCCGTTTCGGATCGGTCAGGTCCACGGCGCGCAAGGTCGGAAGCCGGTCGCGCAACGTGGTCATGATCGTGCTGCCCGAAAGGTCGATGAACGCCATCCGGTCCTCGACCGGCGTCTCGGGCCCGGCTGGAAGCGCCAGCCGGATCTCCAGCGCCTCGGCCAGCGGCGCGACCTGCGCGCGGGCCTCCTCGAGCGAGGCGCTGGCCTCGATCCGGTCCATGACGAAGGCCAGATCGATCGCGACGCCTTGCGTCATCTGCGCGGTTACGCCTTCATAGAAGCGCTGGATGAACTCGGTCGAGAACACCAGCTGAATCGCCAGGATCGGCCCGATCAGGATCAGCGCCGCCCGGCCGTAGAGCCCTCTGGGAAGAACACGTTGCAAGATCGACATCCCCCCGACCCT
>JBKBRG010000216.1:0-5046 GCA_046292325.1 Tabrizicola sp. | reverse complement strand
CAAGGTGGCCGCCGGCACCGCCTATATCGTCTCGCTCTTCTCGCTGGCGCTGTTCGTCATCGTGCTGAAGCTCGCCGGCTGGCCCTCGACGAAAAGCGCCTTCAACGTCTGGGTGAACCTGCCCACCTTCGAGCCGACAGCCGGCGGCGATGTCGTGGACCGGCTGGTGCGCGATTCGCACGCTAACCTTGCCGTCGGCTTCCTGCTGCCCTTCGTGATCCCTGCGCTGGTCGCGGTGCTGACCCGGGGCATCCCGGCCGAGACGCTGACCTCGCCGCAGACGCTGATCTGGACGATGGCGCTATGGGCCTACATGCCGGCGGCGCTGATCATGCGCGCGGTCGCCATGGCGCGGATCGCCGACATGATCCGGATCAAGCGCGCGGCCAAGCTGGCCGTGCTGGGGACGATCGAGCCCTCGGCGCTGCACAAGGATGACGACGAGGACGACGACGATCTCTAGGTCCGGCGGACCCGGTCGCTGCCTGAGTGTCCTGCTGGCGGCGATGGCAGGGCCGGCAATGGCCGAGTCCCTGCGCATCGCAACCTGGAATATCGGGCTTGACCGGCAGGGTCCCGGCCTTCTGGTGCGGGATCTGGGCGAAGGCCAGGACCCCCAGATCGCCGCCGCGATCCGGGTGCTGGCCGCGCTGGACGCCGACATCCTGCTGCTGACGGCCGTCGATTACGACCGGGGCGGCGTGGCGCTGCGGCTGCTGGCCGAGCGGCTGGCCGCGGCCGGGACGCCCTATCCCCACCGCTTCGCGTTCCGTCCGAACACCGGAACCCAGACCGGGTTCGACGTGGACGGCAACGGGCAGAGGGGCGATCCGCGCGATGCGCAGGGCTTCGGCCTGTTCTCCGGGCAGGGCGGCATGGCGATCCTGTCACGCCTGCCGATCGACACGGCCGCGGCGCGCGACTTCTCGGGCTTTCTCTGGCGCGATCTGCCGGGCACGCTGGCCGACGATCCCTCCGGGCTGGCCGAGGTGCAGCGACTGGCGACCACGGGGTTCTGGGACGTGCCGGTGCAGACCGGGGCCGGGCCGCTGCACCTGCTGGCCTGGCACGCGACGCCGCCGGTCTTCGACGGGCCCGAGGACCGCAACGGCCGCCGCAATCATGACGAGGCGGCGTTCTGGCGGCTGTTCCTGGACGGGGCGCTGCCGATGCCCCCGCCGGATGCGCCCTTCGTCCTGTTGGGCGACGGGAACCTGGACCCGGCCGACGGTGACGGGCGGCGCGAGGGGATCGCGGCCCTGCTTTCCTATCCGGGCCTGACGGACCCTTTGCCCAAGGGCAGCCATGGCCGGGTCGAGCCCGGACATCTGGGCGACCCGGCGCTCGACACAGTGTTCTACGACGGTCCCGGCGGCCTGAGGCTGGACTATGTCCTGCCCTCCTCGGCGCTGACGGTGACGGGGGCCGGGGTGCTGTGGCCCGGGCCGGACGATCCGCTCTGGCCCGATCTGCAAGCCGCCTCCCGCCATTTCCCGGTCTGGGTCGAGGTCACCCTGCCCTGATGCCCAGGGCGAGAAGGTGACGGGCGATCACCTCGTCCAGGGCCGTGTCCTGCCAGTCCGGCAGCCAGCGCCGCAGCGGCGCCGGGTCGAGCGCGTGCGGGTGATCGAACAGGTAGAGCATCTCGCGCAGTTCGCGGGCCAGTTCCCAGACCGGGCTGGCCAGCGTGAAGATCCAGCGCGGGAAGCGCCTGATGCGCATCGGGCGGCCGGCAAGGCGGGAAATCCGCGCCGCGAGGTCGGAAATGGTGAAGGCATGGCCGGCGAAGGGGATGTCGGCATAGGCGGGCAGCGCCTCGGCCAGCGCCACAAGGGACACCGCGGCGCGCGCCATGTCGGGCAGATAGGCATAGGCGTGAAGCGCGTCGGGGTCGCCCATGGTCGTCACGATGCCCTTCGCCGCCTTGCCCAGGATCACCCGGTTCATCAGCATCTGCGGCGCGTCCGGCAGCAGGAAGTCCCCGCCCCTCAGCAGGATCGTGCGCTGGCCCGCATCGGCCGCCGCCCGATAACGTGCCTCCATCTCGGCCCGGATCCGGCCCTTGCGGCTGACCGGGCGATGCGGCGTGCCGGCGTTCCAGGGGCCAGGCTCCAGGCCGTAGGGGTAGACGTTCCCTGGCACGAGAAGCGTCGCGCCCGAGGCCCTTGCGGCCGCAAGGACCGCAGTCGTGATCTCGGGGATCAGCCGGTCCCAGGCGTGATAGGCCGGCGGGTTGAGACCGTTGACGATCAGGCCCGCCCCCTTGGCCGCCGCGGTCATGTCGGTGCCGCGGGCATAGCGGCGGACCGTCCAGCCCTCTGCCTGAAGCGCAAGCGCCACCTGCCCGCCGAAGGCGCCCGAAGCGCCCAGAACCAAAGCTGTCCGTGTCATGGCGATCTCCTTTCGCCGTCGATATGCCGGCAGGCGAAGCCGAAAGGAATTGCATGAATTCAAGCATCGGATATTCATTATCGAATGGACATGCCCGACTGGTCCCTGATCCGATCCTTCCTTGCCGTGGCCGAGGCCGGCTCGCTGTCGGCTGCCGCGCGGGCGACGGGGATCAGCCAGCCGACGCTCGGCCGTCACGTCCAGGCGATCGAGGCCGCGCTTCAGGTCGCCGTCTTCGCCCGCACCGCCCAGGGCCTGACACTGACCGAGGCCGGCCAGGCCCTGATGCCCGCCGCCCGCGCGATGCAGGCCGCTGCGGCCGAGCTGGCACTGACCGCAAGGGGCCATGCCGCGGGTATCGAGGGCAGCGTGCGGATCACCGCCAGCCGTGTCGTGTCGCACAGGGTGCTGCCCCCGATCCTGGCCCGGCTTCGGGCCGAGGAGCCCGGCATCCAGATCGACCTTGTGCCGTCGGACACGACCGAGAACCTGCTTTTCGGCGAGGCCGACATTGCCCTGCGCATGTATCGCCCGACGCAGCCTGACCTCGTGGCCCGGCATGTCGGCGACCTGGCCCTCGGGCTTTTCGCGGCGAAAGCCTACCTTGACCGCAGGGGCCGCCCGACAAGCCCCGAGGACCTGACGCGCCACGATTTCATCGGACAGGACCGGATGGACCAGATCATCCGGGTGATGCGGAAGATGGGGATGGACGTGACCCGCAGCTTCTTTCCGGTCCGCTGCGACGACCCGCTGACCTATGTCGAACTGGTCCGGGCGGGCTGCGGGCTGGGCGGCATCCTGCGCGCGGTGGGCGACCCGGATCCGGAGCTGGAGCGGATCGACATCATTCCCGATCTGCCCAGTCTGCCGGTCTGGCTGACCGCTGCCCCCCAGCTGCGCCAGTCGCCCCGCCTGCGCCGGGTCTGGGACGCCCTGGCCGGGGCCTTCGCCGCTTGAAGTTTTCGGGCCGAAGGGCTAGGCCCACCGCGACCCTTTCCTGCGGAGCGTCCCATGGCCAACCCCTCTCTCCTGATCCTTGCCGGCGACGGCATCGGCCCCGAAGTCATGGCCGAAGTGAAGAAGATCATCGGCTGGATGGACGCAAGGCGCGGCATCCGCTTCGATGTGTCGGAGGACCTTGTCGGCGGCTGTGCCTATGACGCGCATGGCACCCCCCTGACCGATGCCACGATGGCCAAGGCCCAGGAGGTGGACGCGGTTCTGCTGGGGGCCGTCGGCGGCCCGAAATACGACAAGCTGGACTTTTCCGTGAAGCCCGAGCGCGGCCTTCTGCGGCTGCGCAAGGAAATGGACCTGTTCTCGAACCTGCGCCCGGCGCAGTGCTTCGACGCGCTGGCAGATTTCTCCAGCCTGAAACGCGAGGTGGTCGCGGGCCTCGACATCGTCATCGTGCGCGAGCTGACCTCGGGCGTCTATTTCGGCGAGCCGCGCGGGATCTTCAAGGAAGGCAACGAGCGGGTGGGGATCAACACCCAGCGCTACACCGAATCCGAGATCGCCCGCGTGGCGAGATCGGCCTTCGAGCTGGCCCGCAAGCGCAACAACAAGGTCTGCTCGATGGAGAAGGCAAACGTGATGGAATCGGGCATCCTCTGGCGCGAGGTGGTGCAGGAGGTGCACGACCGCGACTACCCGGATGTCGAGCTGTCGCACATGTATGCCGACAACGGCGCCATGCAGCTGGTCCGCTGGCCCAAGCAGTTCGACGTGATCGTGACCGACAACCTGTTCGGCGACGTGCTGTCCGACTGCGCCGCGATGCTGACCGGGTCGCTGGGCATGCTGCCCTCGGCCAGCCTCGGCGCGCCGATGGCGAACGGACGGCCGAAGGCGCTGTATGAACCCGTGCATGGCAGCGCGCCCGACATCGCGGGCCAGGGCAAGGCCAACCCGATCGCCTGCATCCTGAGCTTCGCCATGGCGCTGCGCTACAGCTTCGACCTGGGCGAAGAGGCGACCCGCGTCGAGAAGGCGGTGGAGAAGGTGCTGGCCGACGGTGTCCGCACCGCCGATCTGATGGGCCCCGAGGGCGGCACGCCGGTCTCGACGGCCCAGATGGGCGATGCCATCCTGGCCGCGCTGGACGCGAGCCTCTAGGATCAGGGCCCGCATGCGGTCGTCGGCGGCGCGTCTGCAGGGGCTGCGCGGCGCCTGACAAGCGTTACCGGGCAAGCGTTACCGGGAAGGCCCTTCCGCCAGGTCCCGGTAGTGCGCGATACGCTCGGCATGGTCCGCCACCCGGTCCAGCCAGCGTAGCGCGTCGGTCTCGCGGAAAACATCGGACAGCTCGATCAGTCCGGCATGTTCCCTGAGCAGCGCGCCGCGCCGGTGCTGGCGGGCAAATCCCTGCACCCGTTCCACCAGCCGCCGGGCCTGGTCGGGCCGCGGGCGGTTGCGCAAGGATGCCGCGATCGCCCGCGCAGGCCGCGCAAGCCGCGGACTGTCGGCCAGATATGCGATCCGGTCCGCCTCGCGGGCCCGTGCGGACAGTCGCGCAAGGTGATCGGTCAAGTGCATCAGCGCCGACATCCGCGCAAGTTCTTCGGGCCGGTCTGGCGGAACATGCAGCCGGGACAGCCAGGTCTCCAGCCGCCGCAGTGCCGGGTCAAGCTGGTCCGGCAAGGCCGCAAG
>JBKBRG010000215.1:0-5068 GCA_046292325.1 Tabrizicola sp. | reverse complement strand
TTGCCGCGGCGACGCTGAGCCACCGCTACATCACCGACCGCTTCCTGCCCGACAAGGCCATCGACCTGGTGGACGAAGCCGCCAGCCGCCTGCGGATGGAGGTGGATTCCAAGCCCGAGGAGCTGGACGCGCTGGACCGCCAGATCCTGCAGCTTCAGATCGAGGCCGAAGCGCTGAAGAAGGAAAGCGACGCCGCCTCGAAGGATCGGCTGGAGAAGCTCGAGAAAGAGCTTGCCAACCTGAAGCAGCAATCGGCGGAACTGACGGCGAAGTGGCAGGCCGAGCGGGCGAGCCTCGAGGCCGCGCGCAGCCTGAAGGAACAGCTGGACCACGCAAGGGCGGAGCTGGACCAGGCCAAGCGCGAAGGCAACTTCGCCAAGGCCGGCGAGCTGCAATACGGCCGCATCCCGGAACTGGAGAAGAAGCTGGCCGAGGCCGAGGGCCGCGAGGGCGAGGCGCTGGTGTCGGAATCGGTCCGGCCCGAGCAGATCGCCGAAGTGGTGGAACGCTGGACCGGCATTCCGACCTCGAAGATGCTGGAGGGCGAGAAGGAAAAGCTTCTCAGGATGGAAGAAGAGCTGGGCAAGCGCGTGGTCGGGCAGAAGGCGGCGGTCGAGGCCGTCAGCCGTGCCGTGCGCCGGGCGCGTGCGGGGCTGTCGGACGAGAACCGGCCGCTCGGCAGCTTCCTGTTCCTCGGGCCGACCGGCGTCGGCAAGACCGAGCTGACCAAGGCGCTGGCCGAATACCTCTTCGACGACGACAGCGCGATGGTGCGGATCGACATGTCGGAGTTCATGGAGAAACACTCGGTCGCCCGGCTGATCGGCGCGCCGCCCGGCTATGTCGGCTATGACGAGGGCGGGGTGCTGACCGAAGCCGTGCGGCGCCGGCCCTATCAGGTGGTGCTGTTCGACGAGGTGGAAAAGGCGCATCCCGACGTGTTCAACGTGCTGTTGCAGGTGCTGGACGATGGCCGTCTGACCGATGGTCAGGGCCGGGTCGTGGACTTCAAGCAGACGCTGATCATCCTGACCTCGAACCTGGGCGCCCGGGCCCTGTCGGAACTGCCGGAGGGCGCCGATTCCAGCGCGGCCAAGGCCGAGGTGATGGAGGCGGTGCGCAGCCATTTCCGGCCCGAGTTCCTGAACCGTCTGGACGAGCAGATCATCTTCGACCGGCTGAACCGGGCCGACATGGCGGGGATCGTCGAGATCCAGCTGAAACGGCTGGAACAGCGGCTTGCCAACCGCAAGATCACGCTGGACCTGGACGCCGATGCGAAGGCCTGGCTCGCGGACGAGGGCTACGATCCGGTCTTCGGCGCCCGGCCCCTGAAGCGGGTGATCCAGCGCCAGTTGCAGGACCCGCTGGCCGAGATGCTGCTGGCCGGCGAGGTCATGGACGGCTCGACGGTCCGCGTGACGGCGGGGCCCGAGGGTCTGATCATCGGCGAGCGCGTGGTGGCAAGCCGACGCGAACGCCCGGCCCAGGCCGTGGTGCACTGAGCGGAACGGGGCGGGCACGATCGCCCGCCCCGCCGGAAGACGGGGCCGTCCTTCGGGGCGGCCCTTTTCTCATTTCGGCAGCAGCACCCGGTCGATGACGTGGATCACCCCGTTCGAGGCCATGATGTCGGCGGTCGTCACCCGCGAGCGGTTGACCTTCACCCCGTCGCGGCCGTCGATGTGGACGGTCTGGCCCTGGACGGTCGCCACGTCCATCCGCTTGCCGGCCAGCTGGTCCGAAGTCACGGCGCCCGGCACGACGTGGTAGGTCAGCACCTTGACCAGCTGGTCCTTGTTCTCCGGCTTCAGCAGGTTTTCCACCGTGCCCTTCGGCAGGGCGGCGAAGGCGGCGTTGGTGGGCGCGAAGACGGTGAAGGGGCCATCGCCCTTCAGCGTCTCGACCAGGCCCGCGGCCTGGACCGCAGCGACCAGGGTGGAGAAGTCCTCGTTCGAGGATGCGATATCGACGATGTCCGGTTCCTTCGCCGCGGGAACGCAGGCGGCGACAAGGCTGGCGACCGAGACGGCCCCGGCAAGGCGGAAAAGAGTGCGGCGGTTCATGGGTTATCCCTCTGTCGGATCAGGAAGGACGGGGGCGCCGATGACGCCCCCGGTCCGGTGCCTCAGCCTTCCGGCGGCAGGATGACGCTGTCGATGACGTGGATCACGCCGTTCGAGGCGGCAACGTCCGGCCCCGAGATCACGGCGCCGTTCACCTTCGGCCCGCCTTCGAGGGTGATGGTGATCTCCTTGCCGTTCACGGTGGCGGCCTTCATGCCTTCGGTCAGGTCGGTGGACATCACCTTGCCCGGCACGACGTGGTAGGTCAGGATCGCGGTCAGCTTGTCCTTGTTCTCGGGCTTGAGCAGATCCTCGACGGTGCCGGCCGGCAGAGCGGCAAAGGCCGCGTCGGTCGGTGCAAAGACGGTGAACGGGCCTTCGCCCTTCAGCGTCTCGACCAGGCCCGCGGCGGTCAGCGCGGCAGCCAGCGTGTTGAACGTGCCTGCGGCAACGGCGGTGTCGACGATGTCCTTGTCCTGCGCGAAGGCGGGCATGGCAAGGGCGGTGGCGGCGGTCAGAGCGAGGAAAGTTCTGCGGATCATGTGGTGTCACTCCCGTTATGATCGGTATGCCGTCATTGGCATGGACTGTTAGGCCCGGGATGCGACATTGGATCATGCATAAATTCGTGTGAGGCGGGATTGACCGGAAGGCGACTTGCGCTAAGCCGCGCCGCTTGCGGCTTTCCAATCAAACCGGCGTGAGGATTGTTCATCCAGCGTGAACAGCCGCGCGTCATGTTTCAGTCCCCTGTCGCAGTCGTGACGCGGTTTGTTTTGCCTTTCATGCAGGATGACGCATCCTTGGCCAAAACCTGACGGAGCCCGCCGATGCGTCTGACCTGGTCCGATGTCACCCCGAAAGCCCAATGGCTGAACCGCCGCCAGCTGATGGCCGGCGCAGCCGCGCTTGTCGCAACCCCGGCACTTGCGCGGATCGAGGCCGCACCGAGCCGCTATTCCACCGATGCCACCCCCACCAGCCTGGAAGACATCACCAGCTACAACAATTTCTACGAGTTCGGCACGGACAAGGGCGATCCGGCGCGCCATGCGGGCGGGCTGACGGTTGATCCCTGGTCCATCGTCATCGACGGGCTGGTGGACCGCCCCGGCACCTATGACCTGGCCGATGTCGTCAAGGGTCAGCCGCTGGAAGAGCGCATCTATCGGTTCCGCTGCGTCGAGGCCTGGTCGATGGTCGTGCCCTGGATCGGCTTTGAACTCGCCGGCCTTCTGAATCGGGTCGGCGTGCAGCCGGGCGCGAAGTTCGTGGCCTTCGAGACGCTGGTGCGGCCCGAGGAAATGCCCGGCCTGGCCTCGCCCTTCATCGACTGGCCCTACCGCGAGGGGCTGCGGCTGGACGAGGCAATGCATCCGCTGACGATCCTTGCCACCGGGCTTTACGGCGAGGAGATGCCAAAGCAGAACGGCGCCCCGATCCGGCTGGTGGTGCCGTGGAAATACGGCTTCAAGTCGATCAAGTCGATCGTGCGGATCAGTCTGACGGCCGAGATGCCGCCGACCACCTGGAACATGCTGCAACCGCAGGAATACGGCTTCTATTCCAACGTGAACCCGAACGTCAGCCACCCGCGCTGGAGCCAGGCCTCCGAGCGGGTGATCGGATCGGGCCTGTTCGCGGGCCGTCAGGATACGCTGATGTTCAACGGCTACGAGGCCGAGGTGGCGGGGCTTTACGCCGGCATGGACCTGAGGGCCAACTACTGATGGACCGGATGAACCGGCTGGCGCGGGCCGTGCCTACCTGGGTGGTCTATCTCCTTGGTCTGGTGCCGCTCTGCCTTCTGGTCTGGGGTGCGGTGGCGAACACGCTAGGCCCCGATCCGGTCAAGGCGATCGAGCATCGGCTGGGCGAGCTGGGCCTGCAGTTCCTCCTCGCCTCGCTGGCGATAACGCCCCTGCGCCGGACCGGGCTGAACCTGATCCGCTTTCGCCGGGCGCTGGGTCTGCTGGCCTTTGTCCATGTCGCGCTGCATCTGGTGGCCTGGGTCTGGCTGGACATGGGCCTGCGCTGGGCCGAGATGGCGGCCGATCTGGCGAAGCGGCCCTATGTGATTCTGGGGATGGCCGGATTCGTGGCGATGGTTCCCCTGGCGGCGACCTCGTGGAACGGGGCGATCCGGCGGATGGGGGCGGCCGCCTGGAACCGGCTGCACCGGCTGGCCTATGTGGCGATTCTGGCCGGGGTGGCGCATCTGGCGCTGTTGTCGAAGGTCTGGACCGCGGAAGTTCTGCTGTATCTCGCCCTGACGGGGCTGCTCCTGGCGGTGCGGCTGGTGCCGAAGGCGCCGCTGGCAGGCCGCGCATCGGCCTGAGGGCGCTCTGGTCGCGCTGCGCCTGCAAGAAAATTGCCGCAGCGCCGCGTCCGTTGTGGGGTTTGTTGCGTCAACCACCAGATTTTGCGATATTTTCCGAGCAATGCAAAATTTTCGTGACGAACGCATTTTTTGCTCTTGCGGGTTCCGGGTCGGCTGCGTAAATACCCCCTCACCGAGGCGGGAACGCGACGGTGGCGGTCGGAAGCGGCGTGAAGGCGGCGCGGAGGGCTGGAAAATCTGAAGGCAAGGCGCGAGGGGATACGCCAGGAAGTTGGCGGATCGCACGTTTTTTGTCTGAGGATGGCTCTTTGACATTGACGAGAGAGAAGGGATATGTGGGCGGTTTGGGCGCATCGGCGTCGCGATCGTCGGCATATCGGCTCACTAGGGGCAACCCGATGATGTGAGTGTCAGCTTCACTACTTGTGTGTCTGGTTGTTCGAGAGGGCGGCCTGGCACATGGAGTAGGGACTGATCTTGTTCCTGTGACGGGGGCAAGACAGATGTGCGAAGGTTCGACGTCAAGGATAGGCAGAGATGCCTTTCAACTTGAGAGTTTGATCCTGGCTCAGAACGAACGCTGGCGGCAGGCCTAACACATGCAAGTCGAGCGCCCCGCAAGGGGAGCGGCGGACGGGTGAGTAACGCGTGGGAACGTGCC
>JBKBRG010000214.1:588-5072 GCA_046292325.1 Tabrizicola sp. | reverse complement strand
ATCTGCGCGCCGTGATCGCCGAGGTCACGAACACCTACGGCGACCGCCATTCCTACCTCTGCCACCGCGCGGACCGCGCGCCCATCACCCGCGAGGACACGATCACCGCGCAGAAGATCTTCCATGTCTCGCCGTTCCAGCCGGTCGCCGGCACCTACAGGTTCCGCTTCGACATCAGGCCCGACCGGATCGGCATCTGGATCGACTATACCACCCCGGACGGCGGCCTCTTCACCAATCTGATCGGTCCCCGCCAGCCGCTGACAAACCTCGGCATCCTCGCCTCGGCCCTGCGCCGCCCCTTCGGCTCGCGCCGGGTTCTGGCGCTGATCCACTGGCAGGCGCTGAAGTTGTGGCTGAAGAAGGTGAAGTTCAATCACCGCCCGACGCCCCCGGCCGAAGACATCTCCCGATGACCCGGCCCTTCCGGCCCGCCGTCCTTCATCTGTCCGCAAATATCCCCGCCGGAGGCAGACGCCCGAGCCGGTTGCGCGCCCATGGCGCGCAGAGGCGAGACGAGAGGCTTGCGCCGCAAGGCGCTCGACCCGGCTGCCGCCGATGACCGACCGCCTTCCCGCCTGGTCGCTGTTCGCCGCCCTGATCGCCATGGCCGGCCTGCCGATCTACATTCACGCGCCGAAATTCTACATCGACAGCTACGGCACGACGCTGGCCGCGATGGGCTTCACCCTCGCCGGCCTGCGCCTGATCGACGTGGTGCAGGATCCGCTGCTCGGCTGGCTCGCGGAACGCACCCGGCCGCGGCGCCGCCTGACCATCGCCGTCGCCGCCGCACTGATGGCCGCCGCGATGCTTGCCCTCTTCGCCGTCGCGCCGCCCGTCGCCCCTCTGGTCTGGTTCGCCCTCAGCCTGACGGTCCTCTTCTCCGCCTTCTCGTTCCTGACGATCTGTTTCTATGCCGAGGGCGTCACCAAGGCGCAGACCCTCGGCGCCCAGGGCCACATCCGCCTGGCCGGCTGGCGCGAGGGCGGCTCGCTTTTCGGCGTCTGTCTGGCCGCCACCGCCCCGGTGGCGCTGGCCTCGCTCACCGGCACGCCCTTCACCGCCTTTGCCCTGATCTTCGCTGCCTTCGCCCTGGCGGCGACCCTCGCCATGCGCCGGGAATGGCGGGGGGCCATCGCCGAACCGGCTGCGAACCTCCTCGACCTGTTCCGCCCGGCGTTGGCCGACCCGCTCTCGCGCCGCCTGCTGCTGATCGCGCTGCTGAACGCCTCGCCGGTCGCCGTGACCTCCACCCTCTTCCTGTTCTTTGTCGAAAGCCGCCTCGCCCTGCCCGGCTGGGAGGGGCCGCTGCTGCTTCTGTTCTTCCTCGCCGCCGCGGCCTCCACGCCCTTCTGGAGCCTGCTGGCCCGCCGCCATGGCCCGAAGCCCGTCCTGCTTGCCGCGATGGTCCTGGCCATCGCCAGCTTCCTCTGGACCCTGGCCCTCGGCACCGGGGATCTCGTCCCCTTCGCCGTGATCTGCGCCGCCTCGGGCGCCGCGCTTGGTGCCGACCTCACGCTCCTGCCCGCGATCTTCGCGCAGCGTCTGGCGCAGACCGGCACGCCCGAGGCGGCGGCCTTCGGCCTCTGGACCTTCGTCTCCAAGCTGTCGCTGGCCCTGGCCGCGCTTGCCATCCTGCCCGCGCTTCAGGCCGCGGGCTTCCGGCCGGGCGCCACGAACAGCGAATCGGCGCTCGGCACACTCGCACTGATCTATGCCGGGTTGCCTTGCGTATTGAAACTGACCGCCATCGCGCTGCTTGCACGGACCCGCATCGACATGACCCGGAAGGACGCCACACCATGACCCCGATCCTCTCCGCCCTCATCGGCGCGCTGGTCGTTGTCGCCCTGATCATGCTGCGAACCCGCTTCGCCTCGTTTGCCGCCCAGACCCCCGCAGACTATGCCGGCACCGGCCCCGCCTTCGACCTGCGCCGCCACCTGTCCGGCCCGCTGATCTGCGAGGGCGTGATCTTCGGCCCCACCGGCCGCGTCACCTCGCGCTTCGTGGCCGAGATGACGGGAACCTGGAACGGCGCTGCCGGCACCCTGGCCGAGGTCTTCCGCTATGACAGCGGCACCGTCCAGCACCGCGCCTGGACGCTGGTGCTGGGCCCCGACGGCCAGATCACCGCGACGGCCCCCGATGTCGAAGGCACCGGCACCGGCCGTGTCGAAGGCTCGGGCGTCCTGCTGCGCTATCGCATCCGGCTCACGCCCGAGGCGGGCGGGCATGTGCTGGACGTGACCGACTGGATGTATCTGCTCGACAACGGCGCGATCATGAACCGCTCGCAGTTCCGCAAGTTCGGGATCAAGGTGGCCGAGCTGGTCGCCACCATCCGCCCCGCCACGGCCGAGGCGCGCCAGCTGGCCGCCGCTGAATGAGGGAGTTCAAGGGCAAGCGCTACTGGCTGGTCGGCGCGTCAGAGGGTCTGGGCCTGGCCCTGGCCCGGCTCATGTCCGAGGCCGGGGCCGAGCTGATCCTGTCCGCCCGCAGCGAAGACGGCCTGAAGGCCGCCGCCGCCAGCCTTCCCGGACCGGCGACCGTCCTGCCGGTGGATGTGGGCGACAGCGCCAGCGTCGCCGCGGCGGCGGCGCAGCTGCCGGAGCTGGACGGCATGGTCTATCTGGCCGGCGTCTACTGGCCGATGCGCGCCCAGGACTGGGACGCCGAAAGGGCCGAGGCCATGGCCAACGTCAACTTCACCGGCTGCGTCCGCACCCTGGGCGCCGCCCTTCCGGGGATGGTGGCACGGAACCGCGGGCATGTGGTCATCACCGGCTCGCTGTCGGGCTTCCGCGGCCTGCCGGGTGCCATCGGCTATGCCGCGTCCAAGGCCGGGACCATGGTGCTGGCCGAGTCGCTCCATGCCGACCTGCGCAAGACCGGCGTCACGGTGCAGTTGGCCAATCCCGGCTTCATCCGCACCCGGCTTACGGCGAAGAACGATTTCACCATGCCCTTCATCATGGACCCGGAAGAGGCCGCCCGGATCATGTTCCGCCACATGGCGCAGGGCGGCTTCAAGATCAGCTTCCCGACCCCCTTTTCCTGGCTGTTCCGGGGCGGCAACTTCCTGCCCGACCGGCTTTACTACCGGATCTTTCCGCCGCGCGGCTGACCTGTGCCCGCCGTCGCCAATCCTTGCGGCAATCTGCCGGTCTCTGCCGTGAATGTCCGGCGCCATGGCCGAAACGGATTGCCTTCGCACCGGACTTCTGGCCAAGTCGGCCCATGCAGAACGCCCTGATCTTCGCCGCCGCCGCCTTTTTCGAGATCACCGGATGCTTTGCGGTCTGGAGCTGGTGGCGGCTGGACAAGTCCGCGCTCTGGCTGATCCCCGCCGCGGTCTGCCTTGGCCTCTTCGCCTGGCTGCTGACCCTGGTCGATGTCGAACATGCCGGTCGCGCCTATGCGATCTACGGCGGGATCTACATCATCGCCTCGCTGGTCTGGCTCTGGGCGGTGGAAGGCACGCGGCCCGACCGCTGGGACACGATCGGATCGGCCATCTGCCTCATCGGCGCGGCGGTCATCCTCTACGGCCCCCGCCAGGCCTGACCCGTCAGGCCAGCCGCCCCCGCAGGGGCAGCAGGCCCAGCGCCGCGACCAGGGCAAAGCCCGCCCCCGCCAGGAAGGTGGCCTGCGATCCCAGCCCCTGCCACAGCGCCCCCGCGATCACGCTGGCCAGAAGCAGCGCCCCGCCCGTCACCAGGTTGAACATGCCGAAAGCCGTGCCGCGCAGTTCCGCCGGCACCGCCTCGGCCACCAGCGCCGACAGCAGGCCCTGCGTCAGCCCCATGTGCAGACCCCAAAGCGCGATCCCCAGGCCAAGGCCCGCGAAGCCCGGCGCCAGCGCCAGCACCAGATCGGCCGCGATCAGCAGCGCAAGCCCCACCATCAGAAGGACCGGCCGGCTCATCCGGTCCGACAGCACCCCCGCCGGCCAGGCCGAGACCGCATAGACCGCGTTCATCCCCACCAGCACCAGCGGCACCAGCATCAGCGACAGCCCCAGCTCCTCGGCGCGCAGGATCAGGAAGGCCTCGGAAAACCGCGCCAGCGTGAACACGGTCGCCACCGCGACCACCGCCCAGTAGGTGCCGCCCAGCAGCCGCAGTTCGGCCCGCGCCAGCGGGTTGCGCACCCTGCGCAGCCCCGCGGGCCGGGCGGGCTCCTTCACGGCAAAGAGGATCAGCCCCAGCGCGAGGAAGGCCGGTATCCCGGCGACCCAGAACACGGACCGGAAGTCGTTCGCAAAGACCCACATCAGCGCGATCGCCATGAGCGGCCCGAGGAAGGCGCCGAAGGTGTCCAGCGCCTGCCGCAGGCCGTAGGCCGCGCCGCGCCGGCCCTCGGGCGCGAGATCGGCCACCAGCGCATCGCGCGGCGCGCCGCGGATGCCCTTGCCGACCCGGTCGATGAACCGCGCCGCCACGACCCAGCCCAGCGAGGGCGCCAGCGGAAAGATCGGC
>JBKBRG010000214.1:0-578 GCA_046292325.1 Tabrizicola sp. | reverse complement strand
GCGCCGCCCGATCCGGTCGGACAGCGCGCCGGAAAAGACCTTGGTGATCGCCGCCGTCGCCTCGGCGATGCCCTCGATCACCCCCACCGCCAGCGCCGTGGCGCCAAGCCCGACCGTCAGATAGACCGGCAAGAGCGCGTGGATCATCTCGGACGAGATGTCCATCAGCATCGACACGAAGCCCAGCGCCCAGATGCCGGCGGGCAATCCGCGCCAGGGCGAGGCGGTGCGTTCAGTCGTCGTGTCGGTCATGTCGGTCTCCGTGAAAGGTGGGGTCGGCCCCCGGCTCAGTCGGTCTCGCCCTTGGCGTCGAAGACGCGGCGGGCATAGTCGTCCAGCGCCGCCTCGCAGTCCTTGAGCCGCGTCCGCGCCTCCTCGGCGCGGTTGGCGCCGTAGAAGTCCAGCTTGCCGATCCGGTCCAGCCAGCCCTGAAGCTTCTTCAGGTCGGCGTCGTTCTCTTCCAGCTCGGCATAGCTGTAGTGGCCGGCGGCGATCTCCTTGGCCACCTCGCGTTCGAAATCGTCGCACTTGTCGATGAACTCGGCATAGGCCTCGTCGCGGTCGGCCTTGAACCGGCC
>JBKBRG010000213.1:0-5073 GCA_046292325.1 Tabrizicola sp. | reverse complement strand
GGGGGTGCGCTTGATGTAGCCGCCCGAGGTGATGGTCACGACCATGTCCTCGCGCTCGATCAGGTCCTCGTCCTCCATGTCGCCGGACCAGTCTGCGATCTCGGTCCGGCGCGGGACGGCGAACAGGGCCTTCACCTCGCGCAGCTCGTCCGAGATGATTGCCATGATCCGGTCGCGCGAGGAAAGAATGTCAAGGAAGTCCTTGATCTTGGCTGCCAATTCCTCGAGTTCGTCGGTAACCTCCTTCACCCCCATCGCGGTCAGGCGTTGCAGGCGCAGATCGAGGATCGCCCGGGCCTGAACCTCGGAGAGGTTGTAGGTCCCGTCCTCGTTGACCGTATGCGAGGGATCGTCGATCAGGCGTATATACGCGGCGATGTCGTGGGCGGGCCACCGCCGGGTCATCAGGCGGTCGCGCGCTTCGGCCGGGTCCGCGGAGGCGCGGATGGTTGCCACCACCTCGTCGACGTTCGACACGGCAACGGCGAGGCCGCAGAGGATATGGCTGCGCTCGCGCGCCTTGCGGAGTTCAAAGGCGGTGCGGCGGGCGACAACTTCCTCGCGGAAGGTAATGAAATGGCTCAGGAAATCGCGAAGGGTCAGCTGTTCGGGGCGGCCGCCGTTCAGGGCCAGCATGTTGCAGCCGAACGAGACCTGCATGGTGGAGAAGCGGAACAGCTGGTTCAGCACCACCTCGGGCGTTGCCTCGCGCTTGAGCTCGATCACCACGCGGACGCCGATCCGGTCGGATTCGTCGGCGATGCCGGCGATGCCCTCCACCCGCTTTTCGCGGACCAGTTCGGCGATCTTCTCGATCATCGTGGCCTTGTTGACCTGATAGGGGATCTCGTCGATGACGATGGCCCAGCGGTCCTTGCGCAGCTCCTCGACATGGGTCTTGGCGCGGATGATGACGCTGCCCCGGCCTTCCAGATAGGCCTTGCGCGCGCCAGAGCGGCCGAGGATCACCCCGCCCGTGGGGAAATCCGGGCCGGGGATGATCTCCATGAGTTGCTCCATGGAGATGTCGGGGTTCTCGATCAGGGCAAGCGTGCCGTCGATCACCTCGCCCAGGTTGTGCGGCGGGATGTTCGTGGCCATGCCGACCGCGATGCCGCCCGCGCCATTGACCAGCATGTTGGGAAAGCGGGCCGGGAGGACGGTGGGTTCCTTGTCCTTGCCGTCGTAGTTGTCCTGGAAATCGACGGTTTCCTTGTCGATGTCGGCCAGGAGGAAGGCCGCGGGCTTGTCCATCCGGACTTCGGTGTAGCGCATGGCGGCGGCGTTGTCGCCGTCCATGCTTCCGAAGTTGCCCTGGCCGTCGAGCAGCGGCAGCGACATCGAGAAGGGCTGCGCCATGCGCACCAGCGCGTCATAGATCGCGCTGTCGCCGTGGGGATGGTATTTCCCCATCGTGTCGCCGACCGGTCGGGCGGACTTGCGATAGGGCTTGTCGTGGGTGTTGCCGCTTTCGTGCATGGCGAACAGGATCCGGCGGTGGACGGGCTTCAGCCCGTCGCGCAGATCCGGGATCGCGCGGCTGACGATCACGCTCATCGCGTAGTCGAGATAGGCGGTCTTCATCTCGGCCGCGATGTCGACCTGGGGGCCGTGCCAGCTGGGACGCTCCGGCTTTTCTTCTTTGTTGTCAGTGGCTTCCGGGGTGTCGGCCATGAGGGCGCGCGCCTTCCTTGCGGTATCAACATCTAGCAGGCGCGACGATACACCATCCCAGCTATGGGGTGCAATGGCGGGATGTCGCCGGATTGGCAGCCATCAAGGATGAGTGACAACATACTGTTTTCATTGATTTTTAAATCGGCCTTGTCATGATTCCGTCATGGACCGCCGGAAAGGAGGATCGGAATGGTCGGACGCGAGACCGAACTGATGCTGAAGGGCTATGGGCTGACCACGGCAGAACTTTACTACCGGTTGCCGGATTATCGCAATGTTCTCAACAGCTTCATCTGGCAGGACTATGACCTGGCGCCGGATTACCCTGCGCTCTTCAAGTTCATCGAGTTCTGGCAGGAGAAGATCGAAGGGCCGCTGCATTCGGTGCGCTTCACGCATCGCAAGATGATCGCACCTGGGGAATGGCGAAACGTGGTGGGCGAATTCCGGCTGCACTGACGCCTTTCGCCGGGGGCTTGCAGAGGGCGGATGCAACGGCTAGGGCGGCGCGCCATGACCGCAAGCCGTCCCATCCCCGCCGCGCTGACCCGCCTTGAAGAGCTGGAAGGCGCGGGCCTGACCGATCCGGCCGAACGTCCGGTGCTGGCGCAGGTGGCGGAAAGTTTCCGGGTGCGGATCAGCCCGGCGATGGCCGGCATCGAATCCGAAGGCGTGCGCGCGCAGTTCCGCCCTGATGCGCGCGAGCTGCGGCACAGCCCCCGGGAACTGGTCGATCCCATCGGCGACGATGCGCATCGCCCGGTGGCGGGGTTGACGCATCGCTATCCCGACCGGGCAATCCTGCATGCGACGCAGGCCTGCGAGGTCTATTGCCGGTTCTGCTTCCGGCGCGAGACGGTGGGCGGCGCCGGGGCCCTGGGCGAGGCGGAGTTTTCGCAGGTGCTGGACCATCTGCGCGCCACCCCTGCGGTGCGCGAGGTGATCTTCACCGGCGGCGACCCGCTGGTGCTGTCGCCGCGGCGGTTGGGCGGGATGCTCGACCGGCTGGAGGCGCTGGGGACGCTGGACCAGGTGCGGTTTCACACCCGCGTGCCGATCGTGGCCCCCGAGCGCGTGACCGAGACGCTGGTGCAGGTGCTGGACAGGGAGCTGCCGGTCTGGATGGTGGTGCATACCAACCACCCCGACGAGATCACGGCCGCGGCGGCCGCGGCCTTGCGCCGGCTGAACCGGGCTGGCGTGCCGCTGCTGTCGCAGACGGTCCTGCTGCGCGGGGTCAATGCCGATGCCGAGGTGCTTGAACGCCTGTTCCGCATGCTGATCCGCCACCGGGTGAAGCCCTACTACCTGCACCATCCCGATCTGGCGAAGGGCACGGGCCATTTCCGCCTGACGCTGGAGGAGGGGCAGGCGATCATGGCGGCGCTGCGCGGTCGGTTGAGCGGGATTGCCCAGCCGACCTATGTGCTGGACATCCCCGGCGGGCATGGCAAGGTGCCGGTCGGGCCGGTCTATCTGCGGCGCGACGGGGACGGATGGATCGTGACCGATCCGCAGGGGCGCGCGCATGCCTATCGGGACGGCTGAAGCGGTCCGCCGGGTGCTGGCCCGCGCGCCCCGCAATGCCTTCGGGCCGCAAGGGGCTACTTCGCGCGGGTCGGGCGGTCGAACACCTTCTTGCCCATCAGGCTGCCCACCAGATCCACCATCAGCCGCGCGGTCATGCCGCGGTCGTCGAGGAAGGGGTTCAGTTCCACCAGGTCGAGCGAGGTGACCAGCCCGGATTCGTGAAGGAGTTCCATCACCAGATGCGCCTCGCGGAAGGTGGCGCCGCCGGGGACGGTGGTGCCGACCGCCGGGGCGATCGAGGGGTCGAGGAAATCGACATCGAGCGAGACGTGCAGCATGCCGGATTCCTGGCGCACAAGGTCGAGGAATTCGCGCAAGGGCGCGACGAGGCCGCGTTCGTCGATCGCGCGCATGTCGTTGATGAAGATGTCGCGCTCCTGCATCGCGGCCTGTTCGGCCGGATCGACCGAGCGGATGCCGAACATGCAGATCCGGTGCGCGGGCACCGGGGCGGGGAAGGGCGGGAAGGCATCGAACCCGTCACGGCCGGCGATGTAGGCCAGGGGCGTGCCGTGCAGGTTGCCCGAGGTGGTGGTGAGCGGCGTGTGGAAATCGGAATGCGCGTCGAGCCACAACAGGAACAGCGGCCGGTTCTGCCGCTTTGCGTAAGCCGCGGCCCCGGCGGCCGAGCCGAGCGCCAGCGAATGGTCGCCGCCCATGATGATCGGGAAACCGCCCTCGGAAAGCGCGTCGTCCACCCTGTCCATCAGGATCTCGCACCAGCCCACGGTCTCGGCAAGGTCATGCACCACGGGGTTCGGGCAGGTGACAGGCCGCAGTTCGGGCAGGGACAGATCGCCCCAGTCGTCGACGCCGTGGCCCTCGGCGGCGATCTCGCGGGCGATGCCCGCGACCCGGTAGGCGGCGGGACCCATCAGGCAGCCGGGGCGTTTCTGGCCACTATCGACCGGGGCGCCGATCAGGATGACCTTGGGCATGGGAACCTCCGTTTTGCTGCGGGTTTAGCGGTGTGTCCGGCCGGCTGGCAACCGGCATTTCGGCGGCTTGCAGTCTCTGACCAGGTCATTTCGCCGAAAGGGCGCGGCGGAAGGGCGCAGGGCTTTCGCCCGGGGTCGGGGCGGCCTATCATTGCGGAAATGGCAGGAGCATCCGCATGATCGTCGAGCTTGGGCATTTCGCGCTGATTCTGGCGCTGATGGTGGCGCTGGTGCAGTCCACGCTGCCCCTCTGGGGCGCGCATCGGGGGGATGTGCGGCTGATGGCGCTGGCGGGGCCCGCGGCGGGATTGCAGCTGTTGCTGGTCGGCTGGTCCTTCGCGGCGCTGACCTGGGCCTTCGTGGTCTCGGACTTCTCGCTGGCGGTGGTGGTGTCGAATTCGCACACGCTGAAGCCGATGCTCTACAAGATTTCCGGCGTCTGGGGGAACCACGAGGGCTCGCTTCTGCTGTGGGTGCTGATCCTGGCAGTCTATGGCGCGGCGGTGGCCGCGTTCGGTGGCAACCTGCCCGCGCGGCTGAAGGCGCGCGTGCTGGCGGTGCAGGGGCTGATCGGGGTGGCCTTCATGCTGTTCCTGCTGCTGACCTCGAACCCGTTCTGGCGCCTTGCGGCGCCACCCCTGGACGGGCAGGACCTGAACCCGCTGTTGCAGGACCCGGGCCTCGCCTTCCATCCGCCCTTCCTCTACCTCGGCTATGTCGGCCTGAGCATGGCCTTCAGCTTTGCCGTCGCCGCCCTGATCGAGGGCCGGGTCGATGCCGCCTGGGGGCGCTGGGTGCGGCCCTGGACGCTGGCGGCCTGGGTCTTCCTGACGATCGGCATTGCGCTGGGATCCTGGTGGGCCTATTA
>JBKBRG010000212.1:0-5075 GCA_046292325.1 Tabrizicola sp. | reverse complement strand
CGTCTCGGAGCGATGCGCGCGCGCCGGGCGCTGGCCTGCCGCCTCGACCAGGAAGGCCACCTCGGGCACCGGGCGCGCGTGCAGCTGCGCCGGCTGCGGCATCAGATGGGTCAGCAGCGCCGCCCCGGCGGCCTTGCCCATCAGCACCAGCTTCTGCCCGCGCGAGGTGCGCGCGCGGCGGGTGACACTGTCATGGCCGGCCCTCGCCACCTCGGCCCCGATCGCGGCGTAGATGTGCCGCGCCGCCGCGATGCCCAGCCGGCAATCCGCGGGCAGCACCGAGACGCCCGCCCCCGCCCGTCGATACAGATCGTCGGCCACCGCCAGAAGCCGCCGCACCACCCCGGCCAGCGCCGGCGAGGGCCGGGGGTCGGCCAGGAAACCTTCCGCCTCGATCCCCGCCTCGGCCAGCCAGTCGAGCGGCAGGAACAGCCGCCCCGCCCGCGCGTCCTCGCCCAGGTCGCGGGCGATGTTGGTCAACTGCATCGCCAGCCCCAGGTCCGCCGCCCGTGCCAGCGCATCGGGGTCGCGCACCCGCATCAGCACGCACATCATCACCCCCACGGCCGAGGCGACCCGGGCGCTGTAGGCGTGCAGGTCGGACAGCGTGCGGTAGCGCCGCCCCATCGCATCCCAGGCCAGACCTTCCAGCAGCGCATCCGGCAGGGCGCGGGGCATGTCGAAATCCCGCACGACTGCCGCAAAGGCCCGGTCCGGAGGGCGCGGCTCGGGCCGGCCGGCATAGATCAGGTCCAGCCGCTCGCGCAACCGCAGGACAGCGCGGACCTTGTCCTGCCCCTCGTCCACGTCGTCGTCGGCCACCCGGCAGAAGGCATAAAGCGCCAGCGCCGGGTCGCGCACCCGCGCGGGCAGCAGCCGGCTGGCGGCGTGGAACGACAGGCTGCCGGTGCGGATCATCGCCCGGCAGGCCGCCAGGTCCGCGGGCGCGATCATTCCGCCGCCATCGGCAACGGCGCCGCCGCCCGCACCGGGGCATCCGGCACCAGCGAAGCCAGCACCTCGGCCGTCCCGATCACCCCCGGCACGCCCGCGCCGGGATGCGTCCCCGCGCCCGCCAGATAGAGACCCGGCAGTTCCTCCGACACGTTGTGCGGCCGGAACCAGGCCGATTGCAGGATCCGCGGCTCGAGCGAGAAGCCCGCCCCGTGCGGCGACAGATAGCGGTCGCGGAAGGTTTCGGGCGTGAAGACCAGGCTTTCGGTCACGCGCGCCGAAAGCCCCGGCAGCAGCCGATCCTCCAGCACCTTCAGCATCTTCTGCCGGTAGGGCTCGGCCTGCGTGGACCAGTCCACCCCGTTCCCGTGCCCCAGATGCGGCACCGGCGACAGGACGTAGAAGGTGTCGTCGCCCTCGGGCGCGACCGAGGGGTCGGTGACCGAGGGGCGGTGGACATAGAGGCTCATGTCCTCGGCCAGCCTGCCGGTCTGGAAGATGTCGCGGATGTGCTCGCGATACCGGGGCCCGACGACGATGGAATGATGCCCGACCTCGGGCCAGAGCCGGCGCGTGCCACGGGTGCCGAAATACCAGACGAACAGGCTCATCGACCAGCGCGACCGCATCAGTCGCGACGCGGTCCAGCGTTGCACCGGCTGGCGGCGCAGAAGCCGCATGTAGGTCGTCGCCGGGTCCGCGTTCGACACCACCACCTCGGCCGGAAGCACCCGACCGTCGGCAAGCCTCACACCCGCCGCGCGCCCGCCCGCGACCAGCACTTCGTCCGCCTCGACCCCCTGCATGACGAACCCGCCCTGATCCTTCACGACCCGCGCCATCGCCTCGGCAATCGCCTGCACGCCGCCCATCGCGTAGTGGACCCCGAAGGCCCGCTCCAGATGGCTGACGAGGGCATACATCGAGGTCACATGGAACGGATCGCCACCGATGAAGAGGGGATGGAACGACAGCGCGAAGCGCAGCCGCTCGTCCGTCACCCGCCGCGCCGCATGGGCGTAGACCGAGCGGTCCGCGCGATACCAGGCGAACTTCGGCAGGACCTTCACCAGATCCAGAAGCCTGTGCATCGACCGCCGCCCGAGGTCCTCGAAGCCGAACCGGTAGCGCGCCTCGGCGTCCTTCAGGAACCGCCGGAACCCCGGCAGGTCGCCGGGGGAAAGCCGCGCCACCTCGGCCTCCATCCGCTCGTCGCCCGGACGCATGGTGAAACTCGACCCGTCCTGCCAGAGGATCCTGTAGAACGGGTCCATCGGCACCAGCCGCACGTCGCGGTCGAAGTCGCGCCCGCAGGCCGCCCAAAGCTCGCGCAGGGTCTGCGGCACCGTCACGATGGTCGGCCCCAGGTCGAACCGATGCCCCCCTTGCGTGATCGAGGACCCCCGCCCGCCCGGCCGGTCCAGCCGGTCCACCACCGTCACCTGCCAGCCCTTCGCCCCCAGCCGCATGGCCGAGGCTAGCCCGCCCAGGCCAGCGCCGATGACCACGGCCCGCCCCTTGCCGGCTATCGCAGGTGGCAGGGCATCGACCCGGCCGGACTTCGGATGCTGTGTCATGCGGATCAGCCTATACTGTCCATCCAGATTTACAACTTGGCTTTTCATCCGCATCAGACAAGGCCGATTTGACTTCCCACACGCTGCATTAAGTGTAATCTTGTCCTGACACCTGCGTCCGGGGGATCGAGTCATTTCCGTCGCCACGCTCAGCGTCTTCCGCTTTTCCACCCCGGCCAGCCGGTTCTGGGTGATCGGGCAGATGGCGCTTGCGCGGTCGCGCCGTCTCTGGACCGGCGCGCGGTTCGTGAAACTCTGCGGCTCGGGCACGGGCGAGGGCTTCACCCCCCGCCCGAACTGGTCGGTCTGGGCGATCTTCGCCGTCTGGCCCGACCTGGCCCGCGCCCGCGAGCACATCGCCACCAACAGGGTCATCTCCCGCTGGCGCGCCCGCGCGGCCGAGGACTGGACGGTGTTCCTTGCCCCCTTCTCGGCCCGGGGCAGCTGGTCAGGCGTGAACCCGCTGACCGATACCGTGGCTCCGCAGGCGCAGACAGGACCGATCGCCGCCCTGACCCGCGCCACGCTGAAGCCGCAGCACGCCGCCGCCTTCTGGCGCCGCGTCCCCGACATCTCGGCCCGGATCGGCAGCGACCGGAACGTCCTGTTCAAGATCGGCATCGGCGAGGTGCCGATGCTGCATCAGGTCACCTTCTCGATCTGGCCCGACGCCGCCCGGATGGCCGAGTTTGCCCGCCACATGGGCCCCCATGCCGAGGCCATGAAGGCCGCCCGCGACAACGGCTGGTTCGCCGAGGAACTCTATGCCCGATTCCATGTCCTTGAAACGCAGGGAAAATGGAACGGCACCGACCCCCTCGCCGGGGCCCGGGATGCAAGAAAGGACGCCGCATGACCGCGCTGCACCGCAACCGCAAGGCCCCCGCCCAGGCCGCCACCGGCAAGCCGCCCTTCCCCTTCACCGCCATCGTCGGCCAGGACGACATGCGCCTTGCCATGGTTCTCACCGCCATCGACCCGATGATCGGCGGCGTCCTCGTCTTTGGCGACCGCGGCACCGGCAAGTCCACCGCCGTCCGGGGCCTGGCCGCGCTGCTGCCGCCGATCCGCGCGGTCCGGTCCTGCCCGGTGAACAGCGCCGATCCGGCGCACTGCCCCGATTGGGCCGAGATCCCGGACCCCACCGTCATCGAGAAGCCCACCCCCGTGGTCGATCTGCCGCTTGGCGTCTCCGAGGACCGCGTCACCGGCGCCCTCGACGTGGAACGCGCCATCGCGGCGGGCGTCAAGGCCTTCGAGCCCGGCCTTCTCGCCCGCGCCAACCGGGGCTATCTCTACATCGACGAAGTGAACCTGCTGGAGGACCACATCGTCGATCTCCTTCTCGACGTGGCCCAGTCCGGCGAGAACGTCGTGGAACGCGACGGCCTGTCGATCCGCCACCCCGCCCGCTTTGTCCTCGTGGGCAGCGGCAACCCCGAGGAAGGCGACCTGCGCCCGCAACTCCTCGACCGCTTCGGCCTGTCGGTCGAGGTCCGCTCCCCGCGCGACATCGCCACCCGCGTCGAAGTCGTCCTGCGGCGCGAGGCCTACGAGGCCGACCCCATCGCCTTCGCCGCCACCTGGGGACCCGAGGAAGCGAAGCTCCGCGCCACGATCCTTGGCGCCCGCGCGGCGTTGCCACGGGTCCGGACGCCCCGCGCGGCCCTGGAAGACTGCGCGCGCCTGTGCATCGCGCTCGGCTCCGACGGTGTGCGGGGCGAGCTTACCCTCCTGCGCGCCGCCCGCGCCCTGGCCGCCAGCGAAGCCGCGCCCGCCGTCACCCGCGACCATCTGCGCCGCGTGGCGGCGATGTCGCTTGGCCACCGCCTCCGCCGCGACCCGCTGGACGAGGCCGGGGCCTCGGACCGCGTCGCCCGCGCCGTTGCCGAGACGCTGCCCTGATGGACAGCTGGGCGCGCCTTTCCCTGAGCCTGCGCATCCTTGCCGTCGATCCGGTGGGCCTTGGCGGCCTGTGGCTGAGGTCCCGCGCCGGCCCCGTCCGCGACATCGCCACCGCGGCCCTTGCGGCAACGCCGTTCGACCGCCCCCAGCTCCGCCTCTCGGCCAGCATCGACGACCTCGCCCTGCTGGGCGGCCCCGACCCCGCCGCCACCTTCGCCGCGGGTCGCCCCGTCCACCGCCTGGGCCTTCTTGCCGAGCCCGCGATCCTCATCCTGCCGATGGCGGAAACCGCGCCCGCCTCCCTCGCCGCCCGCCTCGCGCAGGCGCTCGACACGGGCCGCCACGCCCTGATCGCGCTGGACGAGGCCGCCGAGGAGGGCGAGGGCCTCCCCTCTGCCCTGACCGACCGCCTCGGCCTCTTCCTTTGCCTCGACGGCGACCGCAGCCCCCACATTCTTCCCCGCCCCATCGGCCGCCGCCGCCTGGCCAGGGCCCGCGCGCTCTACCCGCTCGTCACCCTGCCCGACGACCTGACCCGGGCGCTGGCGCACCTGGCCTCCCGCCTCGGCATCGCCTCGACCCGCGCCCTCCTCACCACCCGCCGCGCCGCCCGCGCCATTGCGGCGCTCGACGCGCGGC
>JBKBRG010000211.1:0-5090 GCA_046292325.1 Tabrizicola sp. | reverse complement strand
TGCGAGGGAGAGGACGATGCAATGGCTTCTTGACGCGCGGAAGCGTGATCCCTGGTTGCTGCTGGTCTGAAGCGGTGCGCTTGCACCAGACGTCCGGCACGAGAGAGGCGGCATCGTTTCTTGCACCTGCCCCCTGACCGCCTGGAAGATCCCGCGGCTGTCCGATAGGGCGGATGGGCGAGATCGCCGGCGGGTGCGTCGGTGCGCAGCCTCGATCCCCGCTTTCGCGGGAGTGACCGGCGAACCGGTATCATCGGACGGGGGGGCGGTCAGCCCCTGGCGAGGTCCTCGAAGAGCCGCGCCACGCCTTCGGCCCCCGGATCGTTGTGGCCCTTCAGCTTGTCGGCGGCGAGGTAGCTGGCGCGCCCGGCCCTGGCGCGGGTCATCCGGGCGGTGGCGTTGGCCCCCTCGCGTGCCGCTGCTGCGGCGGCTGCCAGTCCGTTCGGGAGGGCAGCGAGGGCGGGGGCGAGGGCGTCGATCATGGTGCGGTGGCCGGGGGCGGCGCCTCCGACCTGCATCACGCGGTCGAGACCCGCAGACAGGGCGCCGATCCAGGTCTTGCCGGAGGCGCTCGCATCCCCGGCGGCGGCGAAGAAGATGGCGAGGAGGACACCGCTGGAGCCGCCCATGGTCTGCGACAACTCCATGCCGATGGCGCGGTAAAGCTGGGTCGGGTCGGCCAGGGGGAGGCGGTCGAGGGCGCTCAACAGCGCCCGGGCGGCCCCGGCGAGGGTGCTGCCGGTGTCGCCATCGCCCGACTTGGCGTCGAGCTGGTTCAGGTCGGATTCGGCGGCGACAAGGGCCTTGCAGCAGCGCTCGATCAGGGCGCGGCGGGCGGGGTGGGCGCTCGGCACCGGCTGGATCGGCGCGAGGCCGTCGGGCAGCGGCCGGACGACCACCTGCCCGAACGGGGAAAGGCCGGGCCAGGCGTGGGGGGCCACGGGGGCGGCGAGGCTGGTCACCTGCGCGTGGTCCACCGGCAGCAGCGAGACCGAAAAGCCGTGCATGTCGAGCGAGGTCATCAGGGGCGCGGGGCCGATCATCCATTTGACCTTCTGCCCGAGGGGAGAGCGGGCCAGTTCCTCGGCGAGGACCGACATCTCCAGCGGCGTGGTGGAGCCGAGGTTGTTCAGCAGCGCGACGTGGTCGCCCGTGCCGGTGTGGGGCAGAAGCCGTTCGGCCACCATCTGCATGGCGGAGCGCGCACCCGAGAAATCGACCTGTTCGATCCCGGCCTCGCCGTGGATGCCGAGGCCGAGCTCGGCCTTGCCCGGGGCGATGCGATCCTCCTTGGGCGAGCCGGGGACGGTGCAGGTGTCGAGCGACATGCCGATGGAGATCGCGCCCTTGATCACGCCTTGCGCGGCGGCGGTGATCGTGTCGAGGTCGGCGCCGGATTCGGCCATGGCCCCGGCGATCTTGTGCACGAAGAGCGTGCCCGCGACCCCGCGCGCCTGCGGCAGGTCGGGCAGCGCCACGTCGTCATCGACGATGACCATGGAGACCTTGAGGCCGAAGGCCCGCGCCCGCTCTGCGGCGAGGCCGAAGTTCAGCCGGTCGCCGGTGTAGTTCTTGACGATGAGGAGGCAGCCGGGCTTGCCCGTCACCGCCAGGATGCCCGCCAGCACGGCATCGACCGAGGGCGAGGCGAAGACATCGCCGCAGACGGCCGCCGTCAGCATGCCCTGGCCGACGAAACCGGCGTGGCTGGGTTCGTGGCCGGAGCCGCCGCCAGAGACGAGCGCCACCCTGGAGCGGTCCCAGTCGGTGCGGATGACGACGCGGATATGCGGATAGCCGTCAAGCCGGGCAAGCTTTCCGCCCGAGGTGCGCAAGAGGCCGTCGATCGCTTCGGTGACGAGGCTTTCGCGAGAGTTCATGAACTGTTTCATGGGCTTGGCCTTTCAGATGCGGTTGCCGGCGGCGTCGAACCAGAGGGGATTTTGCGGGCGGATCCGGACGGTCTGCCCCGGTTGGAGAGGCGTGTGCGGTTCGGTGAGCGTGATCAGCGCGTGCGGCCCGAAGGCGAGGTGCAGGCGGGTCTGGTCGCCGAGGTGCTCGATGCGGGTGATCGTGGCCTCGATGCCGTCTCCGATGTGGATGTGTTCGGGGCGCAGGCCGATCTGCGTGGCCTTCGGGGGCGGGGCGCCGAAAGCGTCTGCGGGCAGAAGGTTGATGTGCGGCTGGCCGAGACGCGAGGCGACATAGGCCGAGACGGGCGTCTCGTAGATCTCGCGCGGGGTGCCGAACTGGACAAGGCGGCCGTGGTCGAGGACGCCGACATGGGTGGCCATGGTCATCGCCTCGATCTGGTCGTGGGTGACGTAGAGGAAGGTGGCGCCCATGTCGGCGTGGATGCGCTTCAGCTCCACCCGCAGGTCGGCACGCAGCTTGGCGTCGAGCGAGGAGAGGGGTTCGTCCATCAGGTAGATGCGGGGGTTCCGCACCAGCGCGCGGCCGATCGAGACGCGCTGCATCTCGCCGCCCGAAAGGGCCGTGGCCTTGTTGTCAAGCTTGTGCGGGATGCGCAGGACCTCGGCCACCTCCTGCACCCGGCGGGCGATGTCGGCTTCGGGCATCGCGATCATCGGGGACCGCAGCGGGAAGGCGAGGTTGTCCCGGACGCTGAGGTGGGGGTAGAGCGAGTATTGCTGGAACACCATCGCCACGTCGCGCTGGGCGGGGGTGTCGCGGAGGACCGACTGGCCGGAGATACGGACGTCGCCCGCGTCGGGCCGGTCGAGGCCGGCGATCAGGCGCAGGGTGGTGGTCTTGCCGGCTCCGGTGGGGCCGAGCAGCACGACGAAGGCGCCGTCGGGGATGGTCATGGAGACATCCTTCAACGCCCGGGTCGCGCCGTAGGACTTGGACAGGTTCGAGAGCGTGACCTCAGCCATGGTTGACCCCGGCATTTGCGGCGGTGCGGAAGGCGCGGCCGGTGGTGGCGTCAAAGAGCGACAGGCGGGAGGCGTTCAGCGCAAGGCCCGTCAGGTCGCCGGGTCGCGCGGGCAGGGTGGAGGGCGTGCGGGCCTTGATCGTTCCCTGGGGAGTGGAGAGGGTCACGATCTGGGTGGTGCCGAGATATTCCACCGCCTCGATGCGGGCCCGGAGCGGGGCGGCATCGGAGAGCGCGACATGTTCGGGGCGCACGCCGAGGACGAGGGCGCCGCGGGCGGCCTCGCGGAGTTCGGGGAGGGCGACGGGCGTGTCGCCCAGGGTCACGGTCATGGCTCCCGCCGGGGCGCTGCCTTCGAACCGCAGGAAGTTCATCGCGGGGCTGCCGATGAAATCGGCGACGAACAGGGTTGCGGGATGGTCGTAGATTTCCTGCGGGGTGCCGAATTGTTCGACGACGCCGTGGTTCATCACGACGATCCTGTCGCCCATCTGCATCGCCTCAAGCTGGTCGTGGGTAACGTAGACGGTGGTGGCGTGCATCCTGTCGTGCAGCGCGCGCAGTTCCTCGGCCATGATCTCGCGGAATTCGGCGTCAAGCGCGCCCAGGGGTTCGTCCATCATGAAGGCCTTGGGGTTCCGCACGATGGCGCGGGCAAGGGCGACGCGCTGGCGGTCGCCGCCCGAGAGGCCGCCGACGCCCTTGTCGAGGAGGTGGTCGATGCGCAGGATCCTGGCGACCTCGGCCACCTTCTGCTGAACCTGCGCCTTCGGGACGCCCTGGGAGACAAGCGGATAGGCGATGTTCTTGCGCACGTTCATGTGCGGGTAAAGCGCGAACATCTGGAACACCATGGCGATGTCGCGCTGGCTGGCGGGCTTCTGGCTGACATCCTCGCCGTCGATCAGGATCTGGCCGGAGGTCGGCAGTTCCAGCCCCGCGATCATGCGCAGCGTGGTGGTCTTGCCGCAGCCCGAGGGGCCGAGGAGCATGAAGAATTCGCCGTCGCGGATGGTGAAGCTCGAGCCCTGCACCGCGGTGAAGGCGCCGAATTCCTTGCGCAGGTTGCGGATGACGATCTCGGCCAAGGCTTACTCCGGGAAATGGCTGGTGATGATGAACATCACGGTGCCCACGAGGGTCACGAGGAAGGACCAGGTATAGGCCCAGAGGAAGAAGGGCTGCATCAGCATCACCACCCCGAGCGCGATCAGGATGGTGGCGAGCATTTCCCAGGGGCCGCGGCGCAGGCGAAGGAGACCGGAGAGGAAGCGGATCATTTGCGCACCGCTCCGAAGGTGATGCCGCGCAGAAGGTGTTTGCGCAGAAGGATGGTGAAGATCATCACCGGCAACAGGAACAGGGTCGCCCCCGCCGCCACGGCGGGCCAGTCCTGGCCGCCGACGCCGATGATCGTCGGGATGAAGGGCGGTGCGGTCTGCGCGTTGCCCGAGGTCAGGAGGACCGCGAAGGCGTATTCGTTCCAGGCGAAGATCAGGCAGAAGATCGCGGTCGAGGCGATGCCGGTCGCGGCCTGCGGCAGCACCACCTTCCGGAAGGCCTGGAACCGGGTATAGCCGTCGATCAGCGCGGCCTCTTCGTATTCGCGCGGGATCTCGTCGATGAAGCCCTTCAAGAGCCAGACCGCGAGGCTGATGTTCACCGCCGTGTAGAGCAGGATCATCCCCAGATGCGTGTCCGACAGGCCAAGCTCGCGATACATGAGGTAGATCGGGATCGCGACCGCGATGGGCGGCATCATCCGGGTCGAAAGGATGAAGAACAGGAGGTCGTCCTTCAAGGGCACCCTGAACCGGCTGAAGGCATAGGCCGCCAGCGTGCCGAGGAACACCGACAGGAAGGTCGAACCGAAGCCGATGATGACCGAGTTCATGAACCTTTCGCCAAAGCGCGAGGGACCGGCGATCACCATGCCCTGGTTGCGGACGATCCCGTCATACCAGGTCTCGGGCGGGGGCAGCGCGGCGAAATCCTCGGCGGCGATGCGGGTGCGGGTGGTGAAGAGATTGACATAGCCTTCGAGCGAGGGCTCGAAGATCACCTTCGGCGGGTAGGAGATCGAATCCGGCCCGGTCTTGAAGCTGGTGGAAATGATCCAGACCAGCGGCAGCAGCGTGATGATCGTGTAGAGCGCGACCAGGAGGCCCGCAGTCCATTTCGAGACCTTCGAGGG
>JBKBRG010000210.1:0-5096 GCA_046292325.1 Tabrizicola sp. | reverse complement strand
CAACCAGCGTTTCGACAAGTCGAAACTTCCCAGCCGCCATGTGACCGAGGGCCCGGCGCGCGCCCCGCACCGCAGCTATTTCTATGCCATGGGGATCACCGAGGAAGAGATCCATCAGCCCTGGGTGGGCGTGGCGACCTGCTGGAACGAGGCGGCGCCCTGCAACATCGCGCTGAACCGGCAGGCGCAGGTCGTGAAGCAGGGCGTGAAGAAGGGCGGCGGCACGCCCCGCGAGTTCACCACGATCACCGTGACCGACGGCATCGCCATGGGGCACGAGGGGATGCGGTCCTCGCTCGCCAGCCGCGATGCCATCGCGGACACCGTGGAACTGACGATGCGCGGGCATTGCTATGACGCGCTGGTGGGTCTTGCCGGCTGCGACAAGAGCCTGCCGGGGATGATGATGGCCATGGTGCGGCTGAACGTGCCGTCGGTCTTCATCTACGGCGGCTCGATCCTGCCCGGCCGCTATCAGGGGCAGGACATCACCGTGCAGGACATGTTCGAGGCCGTGGGCAAGCACCAGGCCGGAAACCTTTCGGACGCGGAACTGGAGATCATGGAGCGGGTGGCCTGCCCGTCCTCGGGGGCCTGCGGCGCGCAATACACGGCCAACACCATGGCCTGCGTGTCGGAAGCGATCGGCCTTGCGCTGCTGAACTCCTCGTCGGCCCCCGCGCCCTATGAAAGCCGCGACCAGTTCTGCGAGGCTTCGGGCGTGGCCGTCATGAACCTGATCGAGAAGAACATCCGCGCGCGGGACATCGTGACGCGGAAGTCGCTGGAGAATGCGGCGCGGGTGGTGGGCTGCACCGGCGGCTCGACCAACGCGGCGCTGCACCTTCCCGCCATCGCGCACGAGGCGGGGATCGACTTCGACCTGTTCGACGTGGCGGATTGCATGAAGGACACGCCCTATTTCGTCGATCTGCGGCCGGGCGGGAAATATGTCGCCAAGGACCTGCACGAGGTCGGCGGCGTGGCCGTGGTGATGAAGGAACTGGCCAAGGCGGGCCTCCTGCATCTCGACTGCATCACGGCCAGCGGCAAGACGCTGGGCGAAAGCCTGGACGAGATCCGGGGCGAGGCGGACGGTCGGGTGATCCATGACATCGCCAAGCCGATCAGCAGGACCGGCGGTGTGGTCAGCCTGCGCGGCAACCTGGCGCCCGACGGGGCCATCGTGAAGGTCGCCGGCATGACCGAGGCCGAGCAGGTCTTTACCGGCCCGGCGCGCGTGTTCGAATGCGAAGAGGACGCCTTCACCGCCGTCAAGGCGCGGGAATACACGGAGGGCGATGTCATCGTCATCCGCAACGAGGGCCCGGCGGGCGGCCCCGGCATGCGCGAGATGCTGGCGACCACGGCGGCGCTGTCGGGTCAGGGCATGGGCAAGAAGGTGGCGCTGATCACCGATGGCCGGTTCTCGGGCGCGACGCGGGGGTTCTGCGTGGGCCATGTGGGGCCCGAGGCCGCGCATGGCGGACCCATCGCCCTGCTGAAGGACGGCGACATGATCACGCTGAACGCGCTGACCGGCGAATTGTCGGTGGCCCTGTCGGACGAGGAACTGGCGAAGCGGAAGGCCGAATGGAAGGGCCCGCGCAAGACGGCCTATACCTCGGGCGCGGTGCACAAGTTCGCCAGACTGTGCGGCGGCGCCCGCTGGGGGGCGGTGACGCATCCCGGCGCCAGGGGCGAAAGCCACGTCTACAT
Source organism: Tabrizicola sp. (assembly GCA_046292325.1). Classification (GTDB taxonomy): domain Bacteria; phylum Pseudomonadota; class Alphaproteobacteria; order Rhodobacterales; family Rhodobacteraceae; genus Tabrizicola. The sequence goes on along the minus strand of JBKBRG010000210.1, from coordinate 3,377 downwards.
GGACCAGTAAGGAAGATGGCCGGCCGGATCGTGCGCGGCATCGAGACCTGGCACCAGCGCCGGACCGAGGCGCGCTGGGCGCGGCTTGCCGAGGTCGCGCCGGGGCTGGACCCGTTCGAGCTGCGCGCGCTGCGCTCTGATGCGCGGGGATTGCGCCGGTCGCTTGACCGGGTGATGCAGGCGGCCGACGCGCGGCTGGCGGTGCCGCCCCTTGGCGCGAGCCTGCCGCGGATGCCGCTGGGCACCGACTGGTGCTGGCGCCCCGACCCGTGGCGCGTTGCGCTGGCCGAGCCGGGCGCGGTTGCATCGGGCGAACGCACCGCGCTGGGCGAGGGTCTGGCACTGCATCACGACTGCCCGCTGGGCGAGGTCGTGGCGCGGCAGGTCCGCAACCGGGCGCCCGAGGACCGCGCGCCTTATGGGCTGGTGCTGGATGTGTTCGGCTTCCGCGGCAGTTTCCTGTCGCTGGCGATCGACCTGCCCGAGGCGGCGATGCAGGGCCTGCGGGCGCGGCATCTGCTGTGCGCCGAACTGGTGATCGACAGCGACCGGCCGGTGAAGGCCTATGCGCGGCTGAACATCCGGCATGGGCCGAACCTCGCCCAGCCGGTCAGCGCCCTGCCCGAGGCGGGTCGCGAGAAGCTGGCCGAGTTCGACCTGGCCTATGCCGGGCTGAACGACCGCCGGATCGAGCGGGCCTGGCTGGACCTGATCCTGAACGACGCGGCCATGACCCGGATCGTGATCCGGGACCTGGTGCTGAGTCGGCGTCCGCGGGCAGAGTTGTGATGACGCTGACCCTGGAACAGGGCCGGTTCGAGGCCGGGGTCTGGCAGGCGGCGCTGTCGGGCGCAGCGGAAGCCCCGGTCGTCGAAGTCCTGACCGGCGGGCGTGCGGTCGAAGGGGTAGAGGTCACCCCGGCGCGGGACGGGCGCTTCACCCTGCGGGTGCCGATCCCTTCCTGGGCGCTGAACGAAGGCGTGCAGGTCTTTCTGGTGCAATCGGGCGGCGCGCTTCTGGGCCGGTTCGCCCTGATCGCGGGCGAGGCCGCGGACGAGGACATCCGCACCGAACTCGCGCTGTTGCGGGCCGAGCTCGATCTTCTGAAGCGCGCCTTCCAGCGCCATGCGCGCGAAGGCTGAGGCGTCGCCTCGTCGTGCGCCTTCGGTTCCTTCTCGGGGGGGCGGACCCCGCGAAGAACGCCGCAGGCGACGACGAGCCCTGACCTAAAGCTGCGCCAGCAGGTATTCCCCGGCCGAGACCTCGCAGCCGGTGCCGGTTTCGGGGTTGAACCTCGTCACCACCCCATCCTCGACCAGCGCCGAATAGCGCTTCGAGCGGTTGAAGAAGCCCAGATGCGGCACGTCGAAGTTCTGGCCGATGGCCTTGGTGAAGCTTGCGTCGGCATCGCCCAGCATGGTGATCCCGGCGGCGGTGGCTCCGGTCGCCTCGCCCCAGGCCTTCATCACGAAGGGGTCGTTGACCGCGATGCAGATGATCTCGTCCACGCCCTTGTCGGCAAAGGCCCTGGCGGTGCGGATGAAGCTGGGGACATGGGCGGTGGAGCAGGTGCCGGTATAGGCGCCGGGCAGGCCGAAGATCACCACCTTGCGTCCCTTGAGCCGCTCGGCGAGCCTTACCGCCTCGGCTCCGCTGTCGCCCATCCGCAGAAGCGTGGCGTCGGGAAGTTTCGCGCCTACCGCAATCGTCATGTCCGGTCGTCCTTTCCGTTTCGGGTGCGTTGCACCTGGTGCGCCTTGGGTTATAGGGTCCGGCGCGGAACATGCCAGAGGGGGGCAGGGCGATGCGGGTGGTGATCGTGGGGGCGGGGCAGGCGGGGGCGTCGCTGGCAGCGAAGCTGCGGACGCTGGGCCATGACGGAGAGATCATCCTGCTGGGCGAGGAGCCCGCGCCGCCCTATCAGCGCCCGCCGCTGTCCAAGGCCTATCTTCTGGGCGAGATGGAGGCAGAGCGGCTCTGGCTGCGCGCGCCGGAGTTCTGGGCCGAGAACCGGGTCGAGCTGCGCCTTGGCCGGCCGGTGACCGCCATCGACCCGGCGGCGCGGACGGTGACGGTTGACGGCGAGGTGCTGGGCTATGACCATCTGGCGCTGACCACCGGGTCCACGCCGCGCCGCCTGCCTGCCGCCATCGGCGGGTCGCTGGCGGGGGTCTACACGGTGCGCACCCTGGCCGATGTCGATGCCATGCGGGCCGAGTTCCAGCCCGGCCGCCGCGTCATCATCGTCGGCGGCGGCTACATCGGGCTCGAGGCCGCGGCGGTGGCGTCCAAGCTGGGCCTCGACGTAACGGTGCTGGAAATGGCGCCGCGCATCCTGCAACGGGTCGCCGCGCCCGAGACCTCGGCCCATGTCCGTGCGCTGCATCAGGCGCATGGAGTCCGGGTGCTGGAGGCGACGGGCCTTGACCGGCTTGAGGGCGAGGGGCGCGTGACGGGCGTCGTGCTGAAGGACGGGCGGATCCTGCCGGCGGATTTCGTGATCGTGGGCGTCGGGATCACCCCGAACACCGCGCTGGCCGAGGCGGCGGGCCTGGCGCTCGACAACGGGATCGCCACGGACGAGATGGGGCGCACCTCGGCGCCCGCGATCTGGGCGGCGGGGGATTGCGCCTCCTTCCCGTGGAAGGGCGGGCGGATCCGGCTGGAATCGGTCGGCAATGCCATCGACCAGGGCGAGGCGGTGGCGGCGAACATCCTTGGCGCGGGCGTGCCTTATGTGGCGAAGCCCTGGTTCTGGTCGGATCAGTATGACCTGAAGCTGCAGATCGCCGGGTTGAACACGGGCTATGACCGGGTCGTCACCCGCAGGGGCGAGGCGGATGCGGTCAGCTTCTGGTATTACCGGGGGGCCGAGCTGCTGGCGGTGGATGCGATGAACGACAGCCGCGCCTACATGGTGGGCAAGCGGCTGATCGAGATGGGCCGCAGCCCCGCGCCCGATACGATCGAGGGGGCGGCCGATCTGAAGGCGCTTCTGAAGGGATGAGGATCATCGGCGGCGCGCGCCGGGGGCTGAAGCTGGCCGATGTGGGGGCGGGCGATGCCGCCGCGCATCTGCGCCCCACCTCCGACCGGGTGCGCGAGGCGATCTTCAATCTGCTGGTCAACGGCGGGCATGGCAACCCGGTCGCGGGGGCGCGGGCCCTCGACCTCTTCGCGGGCACCGGTGCCCTGGGGCTGGAGAGCCTCAGCCGGGGCGCGGCCTTCGCCGTCTTCGTCGATGACGGGGCAAGGGCCCTGGCGCTGATCCGGGCGAACATCGCCAGGATGGGGGCCGAGGGGGTGACGCAGGTCCTGCGGCAGGATGCGCGGCGGCTGGGGGCCAATCCGGGCGCGCCTTGCGATCTGGTCTTTCT
>JBKBRG010000209.1:2030-5133 GCA_046292325.1 Tabrizicola sp. | reverse complement strand
GGGAAGGGCGGTTCAAGGAGCCGCCTCGATGACCGTCACCACCCGCTTTGCCCCCTCGCCCACCGGCTGGATCCATGTCGGCAACCTGCGCACCGCGCTGATGAACTACCTCATCGCGCGGCAGAACGGCGGCACCTTCATCCTGCGGCTGGACGACACCGACCAGGAACGCTCGAAGCAGGAATACATCGACGGGCTGATGGAGGATCTGACCTGGCTGGGCCTGACCTGGGACCGGGTCGAGCAGCAGTCGAAGCGTCTGGGCCGCTATGCCGAGGCCGCCGAGCAGCTGAAGGCCGCGGGGCGGTTCTACGAATGCTTCGAGACGCCGGTGGAGCTGGACCTCAAGCGCAAGAAGCAGCTGAACATGGGCAAGCCCCCGGTCTATGACCGCGCGGCGCTGACCCTGACCGAGGCGCAGAAAGAGGCCTATCGCGCCGAGGGGCGGCAGGGCTACTGGCGCTTCAAGCTGGACCAGGAGCGGATCGAATGGACCGACGGGATCATCGGGCCGATTTCCATCGACGCGGCCTCGGTCAGCGACCCGGTGCTGATCAAGGCGGACGGGCAGGTGCTGTATACCTTCGCCTCGTCGGTCGATGACGTGGACATGGGGGTGACCCACATCGTCCGCGGCGCGGACCATGTGACCAATACCGCGACCCAGATCCAGATCATGAAGGCGTTGGGCGGCACGCCGCCGACCTTCGCGCATCACAGCCTTCTGACCGGGCCGCAGGGCGAGGAACTGTCCAAGCGGCTGGGCGTCCTCAGCTTGCGCGACCTCCGCGCGCGGGGGGTGGAGCCGATGGCGCTTCTGTCCCTCATGGCGCGGCTGGGGTCGTCGAAGCCGGTGGAACTGGCGGGTTCCATCGAGGAGCTGATCGCCGGGTTCGACGTGGGATCCTTCGGCACGGCGCCGACCAAGTTCGACGCCGAGGACCTGTTCCCGCTGACCCGCCATCATGTGCAGTCGCTGCCCTTCTCGGCGGTGAAGGACCGGGTGCTGGCGCTGGGCGTGCCCGAGGCCGAGGCCGAGGCCTTCTGGAACGTGGCCAAGGGCAACATCACCGTGCTGGCCGATCTGGCCGACTGGTGGACGCTGTTCCGCGACGGGGCCGAGCCTGTGGTGGAAGCGGCCGACCGCGATTTCGTGCGCGAGGCGCTGGCCATGCTGCCGCCGCGACCCTGGACCGCGGCAACCTGGGGCGAGTGGACCTCGGCGGTGAAGGAGGCGACGGGGCGCAAGGGCAAGGACCTGTTCCGTCCCCTGCGCCGGGCGCTGACGGGCCGGGACGCCGGGCCGGAGATGGCGGAGGTGATGCCGCTCTTGCGCAAGGTGCCGACCGTCTGAGCCTCTGGCAGGCCCCGGGAGAGCCGTCTGTCCTCCCGGACCCTCCCGAAATTAGTTGGAGAAGAGAAGGGCTTTGGCCGGTTCTCTTGAGGAGCGAGAATGCCCAACCCAGGCGCGCAGGCGAAATTCGTCGAGGGGAATCTGTTCCGGCATGTGTCGGTGATGGCGCTGACCTCGTCGGTCGGGCTGATGGCGGTGTTTGTCGTCGATCTGGTCAACATGGTCTACATCGCGCTGCTGGGGCGCGAGGAACTGGCGGCGGCGATCGGCTATGCCGGGGCGATCCTGTTCTTCACCACGAGCTTCGGGATCGGCATGTCGATCGCGGTGGGGGCTCTGGTCGCCCGGGCGCTGGGGGCGCGCGATCCGGCGCTTGCGCGCGAGAAGGCGACGACCGGTCTGGTGCTGGGCTTCGTCTTCGGGTCGGTCTTTGCCGCGGTCGTCTGGCTTTTGCTCTCGCCGCTGGTAAGCCTGCTGGGCGCCGCGGGCGAGACGCATGATCTGGCGGTGCATTTCCTGGCCATCGTGGTGCCGTCGCAGCCCCTCTTGATGGTGGGCATGGTGGGCGGCGCGATCCTGCGCAGCCATGGCGATGCGCGGGCGGCGATGATGGCCACGGTCTGGGGAGCGGTGGCGACGGCGGTGCTGGATCCGATCCTGATCTTCGGTCTGGGGTGGGAACTGACCGGGGCCGCGCTGGCCAGCGTGGCCGCGCGGGTGGTGATCGCGGTGACGGCACTCAGGCCGATCACGGCGAAATACGGAGGATTCGACCGGCCGACGCCGGGGCAGGTGGTGGCCGACATGGGGCCGGTCTGGGCGATCGCGGTGCCGGCGATCCTGACGCAGGTGGCAACGCCCGTGGGCCAGGCCTTCATCACCCGCGCCACCAGCGCCTATGGCGAGGCGGCGGTGGCGGGCATGGCGATCGCGGGGCGCCTGACGCCCGTCGCCTTCGGGGTGATCTTCGCGCTCTCCGGTGCGATCGGGCCGATCATCGGGCAGAACTTCGGCGCCGGCCGCATGGACCGGGTGCGGCGGGCCTTTCTGGACGGGCTGGTGTTTACCGGACTGGTGATCCTGGTGGTTTCGGCCCTGCTCTTCGCGCTGCGGGGTCCGATCGCGGATGCGTTCCGGGCCGAGGGGCTGACGCGGGATCTGGTCTACCTGTTCTGCGGGCCGCTGGCGCTGTTGTGGTTCTTCAACGGGATGATCTTCGTCGGCAATGCGGTGTGCAACAACCTCGGGCGGCCCTTCTGGTCGACCCTGGTGAACTGGGGCCGGCACACGCTGGGGACCGTCCCGCTGGCCCTGTGGCTCGGCGGCCATTGGGGGGCGCAGGGCGTGCTGGTCGGGCAGGCCATTGGCGGGGTGCTTTTCGGGCTGGCCGCGGCCTGGCTGGCCCTGGCGGCAATCCGGGCCCCGGCCGTCCGGCCCGTGCCCGGCCGCTCCGGCGCGCCGCCCGAGACGGAGCCGATGGCCGGCCCCGGCGAGAGGCGCGACTGAACGCCGCATCGCGGCGGGGATGTTCCCGTTAAGTTCCAGTCAACGGCTTGATGCTAATCCGATCCCGCAAGGGAAGAGGAGGTGTCGATGCCACTAACCGGCCGCAGGCTGCCCGAACCGGCCAGCAAGGCGTTCCACCACGGCTCGGCCGCGCGTGACGCGAGCGATGGCGCGGAGGGAGGCAGCGCGGAGGGCGATGGCGCGGAGGGCTGCGGCATCATTCCCTGCGGCGCCGGCACCCTG
>JBKBRG010000209.1:0-2020 GCA_046292325.1 Tabrizicola sp. | reverse complement strand
CCGAGGGGCAGCGCCCGGTCGCAAGCCTGCGCCCCGGCGATCCGGTCCTGACGCTGGACGATGGGCCGCAGCCTGTCCGCCGGATCGCCCGGCGCGAGGTCGGGCTGGCCGAACTGGTGGCAGATCCGGGCCTGCATCCGGTCGAGATCCCGCCCGACGCCATTGGCCCCGGTCTGCCGGAACGTGCGATCCGGGTCTTGCCGCAGCACCGGATCCTGTTCGGTGGAGCCGTATGCGAACTGCTCTTCGGCGCCGAGGAAGTGCTGGTTCCCGCCATCCAGCTTGTCGGTCGGCGCAATGTCCGGCAGCGGATGCAGGCCGCGACCTGCGTGCAGATCATGTTCGACCGCCATCAGATCGTGAGGACGCATGGGCTCTGGCTGGAAAGCCATCCGCCGGGCCGGCGCATGTCTGCGGGCTTGTCGGACCCGCAGCGCGCGGACGTGCTGCGACCGTTCCCGCACCTCGCCGGCGACGTATCCTGCCGGGCCGCGCGGATGACGCTGAAGGACTACGAGACCCGGGTGCTGCTGGCATCCTGACCGGCCACCCAAGGGACCGCGCGGCATACCGTCGTATCCGGTTTTCCGCTTGCCCGCGCGAGGGGCGATGCGCTAATCAGGCGCTGTCAGGTTCGGGAGAATCCGGCGGGCTGAACAGCGCCGTCGGTGCCGAAGGAGCAACCGCCCCGGTAAACTCTCAGGCGCAAGGGACCGTAGCTGACGAAAGACTCTGGAGAGTTCCCGGTCAGGGCCGGGACGCCGAAGGGATAACGATCTCAGGCGCACCTTGGGGTGCAGGGACAGAGGGGGCATCGCGGGGTGGGGATTGGCCTGCCTGCCGGTGCCGGTGCATTTTCCGGCCAGAGGATGGGGGGACGGCGATGGCCGACCTGGAGGAGCCGGAGCTTCAGCGCCTGGGGCTGGAGCCCCTGCATGAAGAACTGGGTGGCAGGATGGTGCCCTTCGCGGGCTACCGGATGCCGGTGCAGTATTCCGAGGGGGTGCTGAAGGAACATCTGCACACGCGCGCGGCGGCGGGTCTGTTCGATGTCAGCCACATGGGCCAGGTGATCCTGCGGCCGAAGGGGACGATGGACGCGCTGAAGCTTGCCTTCGAGGCGCTGATGCCGGTCGATGTCCTGGGTCTCGCCGAAGGACGGCAGCGCTATGGCCTGTTGACCAACGACGCGGGCGGGATCCTCGACGACCTGATGTTCACCAACCGCGGAGATCACCTCTACGTCGTGGTCAACGCGGCCTGCAAGGCGGCGGACATCGCCCACATGACCGTCCGGATGCCGGGCGTGGCGGTGGAGCCGGTAACCGATCGGGCGCTTCTTGCGTTGCAGGGGCCGGGCGCCGAGGCGGCGCTGGACACGCTTGTCCCCGGCGTCGCCGCGATGCGGTTCATGGATCACCGGGTGATCGGGGATATCTGGGTCAGCCGGTCGGGCTATACCGGCGAGGATGGGTTCGAGGTCTCGGTCCCCGAGGCGCAGGCGGATGCCTTCGCGCGCAGGCTGCTGGCCCAGCCGGGTGTGGCCCCGATAGGCCTCGGCGCGCGCGATTCCCTGCGGCTGGAGGCGGGGCTTTGCCTTTACGGGCATGACATCGACGCCACGACCAGCCCGGTCGAGGCCAACCTGACCTGGGCGATCCAGAAGGCCCGCCGCGCGGGCGGCGCGCGCGCGGGCGGCTTCCCCGGCGCGCAGCGGATCCTGCGGGAACTGGCCGAGGGGCCGGCGCGGCTTCGTGTCGGCCTGAGGCCCGAAGGCCGCGCGCCGATGCGCGAGGGCGTGGAGCTATTCGCCCCGGATGGTGCGCCTGTCGGAAAGGTGACCTCCGGCGGGTTCGGACCTTCGGTGAATGCTCCGATTGCGATGGGCTATGTGGCCCGCGCCCATGCTGGCATCGGCACCGAACTCCTGGGCGAGGTGCGCGGCAAGCGCATGCCCGTCACCGTGACCGAAATGCCGTTCCAACCGACAACCTACCGGCGCTGAGGACTGACCGATGAA
>JBKBRG010000208.1:0-5135 GCA_046292325.1 Tabrizicola sp. | reverse complement strand
CTTCGGTGACCTTCTCCTCGGCCGCCTTCAGCGCCGCACCGTCCGCTTCGGCCTTTGCCCTTGCCTCGGCCAGCAGGGCCTCCAGCGCCTCGCGCCGGGCGGCGGCCAGGCGGGCGGCTTCGGCGTTGGCGTCCACCTCCTCGCGCGCCTTGGCCAGCGCCAGCGCCATCGCCTCGGCCTCGCTGACCAGTTTCGACCGCGCGGCCTCCAGCTCTGCGACCGAGGCGGTCAGCCGCTCGGCCTCGCCCCGGGCACGGTCGCGTTCGACCAGAAGCGCCGCCACCTGGGCCTCGAAATCGGTGATCCGCGCCCGCGCCGCCGCCAGCTCACCCTCGCGCGCGGTCAGGTCGGCAGTCAGACTGTCGATGAGGCCCGCCTGCCGTTCGCCCTCGGCCAGCGCGGATGCCAGGCCCGCCTGCAATTCGGCCACCCGCGCCTCGAGATCGGTCGCCTTGGCCTGCTCAAGCCCCAGCGCGTTCGCCAGTTGCGCAACCTGCGCCGTCAGGGCGTCCAGTTCCGTGTCCTGGGTCGTGATCGTTTCGCGCAGGACCGACTGCATCACGGTGAAGATGGTCAACACGAACATCAGCACCATCAGCAGCGTCGTCACCGCATCGACGAAGCCCGGCCAGATCAGGCTTTGGTCCCGGCGGCGCGTGCGGGTGGCCATCTCAGGCCCGCCCGGCGCTGCGGCCCAGCTGACGGATCGCGGCGGTCAGCTGGGCGATGTCATTGCGCAGGTCGGACAGCGTTTCCTGCCGGCCCGCGGACATCTCTTCCAGGATGCGCAGAAGCTGCACGTCGATCGACCGCAGCCGCATCCGGCTCTCCGGGTCGCTGCCGGTGCCCCCCTCGCTGTCCTGCAGCGCGGCCAGCAGCCTTTCCTGCCCCTCGGCGATGCGGCGCAGCAGGGCCGACTGTCCCTTTTCCGCGTCCATCCGTTCGGTCAGCTTCGTCATCGCCGTGACCAGATCGGCGATCTTCGCCTCGGTGTGGAAGCGGTTCGATTCGGTCTGGGCCTGCAACGCCTGCAGCTCTTCCAGCTGCTGGGCCATGTGGTCCACCAGAAGGCCCAGCGCGTTCTGGTCCGCGCCCTCGCCGTCGCCGGCATAGCCAAGGCGCGTGATCGAGGAGAGCCACTCCTCCAGCTCGCGGATGAAGCGGTTCTGGCCGTGGCCGGCGAACAGTTCCAGCAGCCCCAGCACCAGCGACCCCGCCAGCCCCAGAAGCGACGAGGAAAACGCCGTCCCCATCCCGCCAAGCTGGCTTTCGAGGCCCGTCATCAGCTTGCCGAAGACATCAAGGCCGCTTTCGCCCTCCTGCGGGGCCAGCGACCGGATCGTCTCGACCACGGCCGGAACGGTGGTCGCCAGACCCCAGAAGGTGCCCAGAAGCCCCAGAAAGACCAGCAGGTTGATGAGGTAGCGGGTGATGTCGCGCGCCTCGTCGATGCGCTGGACCACCGAATCCTGGATCGACCGCGACGATGTGGCCGAGATCGTCATCCGGGCCGACCGCGAGCGCAGCAGCGCGGCCAGCGGTGCCAGCAGGCGCGGCGGGGCCGCGTCCTCGGTGCCCGGCGTGCCGCGGACGAAGTTCTCGATCCAGTAGACCGACTGCGCCAGGATCCAGACCTGCCAGAAACAGGACAGGACGCCGAACAGGAAGACCAGGGCGATGACCCCGTTCAGGACGGCGTTCGTGCGCAGGATGCCGATGATCTGGGTGTGGATCAGCCAGGCCCCCGACCCGAACAGGGCGCAGACCAGAAGCATCGCCGTGATCGCGCGGATCGGCTGCGAGAAGGTCGTCGAAACCTCTGCCCCCCGTTGGTCTGTCTGGGACATGTGTCCTCTGTCTGTCCTGTGCTTGCCTGCCTGCGCGCGCAAGACTAGCAGGATGACGGCAACAGCCAAGCAAAAGGTCAGGTCAGCTCGCGCACCCGTGCGGCGAGCCATTCCAGATCGGGGTCGGCGATGCCAAGCTGGGCCAGATGCGCGGCGGTGGACCAGAGATAGTCGCGGTTCGGACCCCGCCCGCCGGTGGCGCCGGCAATGATCCGTGCCTGTTCCTCCAGCGGCAGGCCACCGCAATACTGGGCGTGGTCGGGGTCGATGACATAGGTCAGCGCCTCCAGCATGCCCTCGGCGGTCTCGATCCGCAGCATCCGCTCCAGATAGGCCGAAGACACGAGCTCCCGTTCGCGCAGCGCCGCCAGCGTCGCCGTTTCCGCCCCCGGTGCCACGCGGAAGGCGAGGCCCGCGCAGCTTGCGCCCTCGGCCCGGTCCAGCGCCAGCACGAGGCCCGGGCGTTCGGGCGTGCCGCGATGGTGGATCGACCGCATGCAGAAGCTGCGGCGCCAGCCGTCTGCCCGGGCCAGCCGCCGTTCGGCGACCGGAAAGCCCGGATCCCAGATCAGCGATCCGTAGCCGAAGACCCAGAGAGGTGCGTGCATTGCTGGCCCTGTTGCGCAAGGCCCTGTAAACACCGGGGCACAGGCAAAGAAAAGGGCCGGCGATGCGCAAGCTTCTGTTCCTCATCCTACTCGGCACCGGCCTCTGGTCGGGTTACTGGTTCGTGGGCTCTGGCGCGATCCGGCAAGGTGTGGAAGCCGGCTTTGCCGATGCGGCGGGGCAGGGGCTGGTGGCCGAGACCACCGCAGTCACCGTGGCGGGTTTCCCGAACCGTTTCGACCTGACGGTCGAGGGACTGCGGCTGGGCGATCCGAAGACCGGCCTGTTCTGGCAGGCGCCCTTCGCCCAGGTCTTCGCGATGACCTGGAAGCCCTGGCACATCATCGCCGCCCTGCCGCCCGAGCAGGTCGTCACGCTGCCCGACCAGGCCGTGACCATCACCTCGTCCGACCTGAAGGCCAGCCTTCGCGCCCGGCCCGCGGTGGACCTGCCCCTGGCCGAGGTGCGGCTTGCGGGGGCCGCGCTTGGTCTGGCCTCGGACCGGGGCTGGACGCTCGCGCTGGGCGAATTCACCCTCGCGCTGCGGGCCGAACCCTCGCTGGGCCCGGCGGGCTATGAACTGGGCTTCGACCTCGCGCCGCTGACCCCCGATCCGGCCCTTCCCGCGGCGGTGCGGGCCGTGGCGATCCCAGACCTGCCGCCCGCCGACCTGCCGGATGTGGTGGAGACCCTCTGGGGCAGTCTCTACCTGACCTTCACCGCGCCCCTCGACCGGCACGCGGGCGATACGCGGCCCCTCCTGACCCGGATCGAGGTCAACCAGCTGAACCTGGCCTGGGGCGACCTTGCCGCCAGTGCCAAGGGCACCCTCGAGGCCGACGCCCAGGGCTTCGCCGCCGGTCGGGTCACGGTCGATGTCACGAACTGGAACCGCCTGCCCGCGATCCTGGTGGCCGCCGGCGTGGTCAAGCCCGAGCTTGCCCCGACCATCGCGCGCGGGATGCAGGCGCTTGCCGCGCAGACGCCGGACGCTTCGGTCCTGTCGCTGACCCTGGTGATGGAGAACGGCAGGATGGCCTTCGGCCCCTTCCCCCTCGGCCCCGCGCCACGGATGCTGCCGCCCACAGGCTGAGCCCGGCGGGCTGATCTCAGCGACAATAGGCTCCGCCCTTGCGGGCCGAGGTGTCGAAGTGGAAATGGTCCTCGTGATACCCGTCCGAGCCGGGGCCGAGCGTCGTCTTGAAATAGCCGCAGGCGGCCTTGTAGATCCGCCGCAAGAGCCTGTTGTAGTCGCCCGCCACCGACAGCACCTTGCCGTTCGACAGCACGAAGGCCGAGATGTCCACCGCCCGGCCCTTGCCATGTTCGCTGATCTTGGCGCCCTTGATGTTGTTCCGGCCACGGCAGGCGTAATGCGCGGCGACGCGCAGCTCGACCAGCCTGCCCTCGAAGGCGGGCTGCGCCACCTCGTCCACCCAGGAATTCAGCGCCCTGGCGATCGAACAATCCACCGTGGCCGCCTGGCTCAGCCGCACGCCGGCAACCGAGGTGACACGCACCGGATCCTCGATCCCGCAGCCCTTCACCCTGGAACTGATCCGCGCGATCTTCTCACCCTTGATCGCCGCCACCCCGCAGACCGAACCCGCCATCGAGGCCTTCTCGCGCCGCTTCTTCCGCTCTTCCTTGCGCGTGGGCGGAGGAATGGCGCCAAGGTCGATCTCGGGTTCGGGTGTCCGGCCCGACAGGTCCAGCCCAGGGGCCTTCGCGGCCACCTTGAGCCCGGCCAGGCGCGATTCCAGCGCCGCTGGCCGGGGCTGCGGGCGCAACGAACGAGCCTCGGCCAGGGCATCGGGGGCGGCGGCCGCAACCGGCGCGACCTTCCGCGTCGCGGCGGCGGCAGCCTCTGCCAGTCCGGCAGGCCGCGGCAGGGGCCGGATCCGGGTGGCTGGCGAGGCCGTGGGCTCGGCCTCGGGCGGGGGCGCGGCAGGTGATCCGGTCGCCATCGCGGGGGCAAGTGCGGTCGCCGGGGCAACCGGCATCGCCGCGAGGCGTGGATTGGCCGGCGGCCGCGGGGTGCTGTCGACCGTCTCGGCCCCGGCCACCTGGGCAAGACCCTGGGCCAGACAGAGACAGAGGGCCAGCCCGAGCCGCCGCACCGGCCTCAGCCCGCCTTCGGCGCCGGCACCGACCGGCCGAAATCCGGCGCGGCAGTGTCCTGTCCGGCTTCGATGATCCCGCGGCGGATGGCGCGGGTGCGGGTGAAATAGGCGTGCAGATGGTCACCGTCGCCCATGCGGATCGCGCGTTGCAGCACGAACAGCTCCTCGGCAAAGCGGCCGAGGATGTCCAGCACCGCATCCTTGTTGGTCAGGAACACGTCGCGCCACATCACCGGGTCCGAGGCCGCGATCCGCGTGAAGTCGCGGAAACCCGAGGCGGAATACTTGATGACCTCCTGTTGCGACACGCGCCGCATGTGGTCGGCCACGCCCACCATGGTATAGGCGATCGCATGGGGCACATGGCTGACCACCGCCAGCACCAGATCGTGGTGCCCGACATCCATGTCCTCGACATTGGCCCCCATCGCCTCCAGAAGCGACCGCAGCCGCGCCAGCGCCCCGGCATCGACCCCGGCCGCCGGTGTCAGCAGCCACCAGCGGTTCTGGAACAGCGTGGCAAAGCCGGACCGGGGCCCGGAATATTCCGTTCCGGCAA
>JBKBRG010000207.1:0-5138 GCA_046292325.1 Tabrizicola sp. | reverse complement strand
ACGACACCGAGCGTCCGGGCCTCGACCTCACCAGCCACGGCGAGCAGGCCTACCACAGCTGAGCGAAAGACCCGGCGGCGGACACTCCTCCCTCCCTGTCCGCCACCGAGACGACGACGGCCCGCAGGACCTCCCCCTGCGGGCCGTTTCGCCTGGCCGTGCAGCCCTTCGCTCCGCCGACGCCCGCGTCCGGTCTGCGCCAGAGCCAGCAGAGAGGCTGCACCCCGAAGGCAACCCGCGGAACGGCGTGGCGCTGGCGATCGCCGCGGCCGTCCTGATCGCGGCGGCGGGCCTTCTCGCCGCAAGGCGCGCGATCTGAAGGCCGCCTCAACCGGCAAGGGGTTGAGAAATCCTGAACGGAAATCAGCAAGCTATTGATCCGGAAGGGTTCCGGCGAGTTGTCCACCGTGGACACATCTCAGAAGAACCCCCGCGGGATCAGCCGGTGCTCATAGGCATCCCGCTCCAGCTCCTCCTGGAAATCGGGGTGGGCGATCGAGATCAGCGCCCGCGCCCGCTCGGCGATCGACCGGCCCTTCAGGTTCACCATCCCGTATTCGGTGACCACATACATCATGTCCGTCCGGGGCGTCGTCACCACGTTCCCCCTTGTCAGCGCCGTCACGATCCGGCTTTTCCGCTCTCCCTTCCTTTCGTAGGTAGAGGCGAGGCACATGAAGCTTTTCCCGCCCTTCGACCCGTAAGCCCCCCGCACGAACTGAAGCTGCCCCCCGGTGCCCGAGATGTGCCGGAACCCGTCCGTCTCGGACGCCGCCTGCCCCTGAAGGTCGATCTGCGTGGTGTTGTTGATCGACACCACCCGGTCGTTCCGCATGATGTTGTGCGGCAGGTTGGTGTAGTCCACGGGGTGGAACTCCACCTCCGGGTTGCGGTGGATGAAGTCGTAGAGATACTGCGCGCCCAGGGCGAAGGTGCAGACCATCTTGCCGGGGTTCATCTGCTTTCGCGCCCCGGTGATCCGCCCGGCGCGGTAGAGGTCCACGATCCCGTCGGTCATCATCTCGGTGTGGATGCCCAGGTCCGACACCGGGCTTTCCGCCAGCAGCGAGCAGACCGCGTTCGGCATCCCGCCGATGCCGATCTGCAGGCAGGCGCCGTCCTCGACCTCGGCCGCGATCAGGCGGGCCACGGCCTTGTCCACCTCGGTCGCCGGTGCCTTGGGCAACTCGGCCATCGGGCGGTCCTGGCCGGGGATGATGTAGTCCACCTCGGAGACATGCACCCCGGTCCCTTCGCCCATCACATAGGGCAGGGTCGGCGTCTCTTCGACGATCACCAGCTTCGCCCGCTCTACCAGCGCCCGCATCCAGAGCGTGTTGGGGCCGAAGTTGAAATAGCCCCTTTCGTCCATCGGTGCGGTCTTGAAGACCGCGATGTCCGGCGGGTCGATGAAGCGGCGGTAATAGTCGGGCACCTCGCCCAGGTTCACCGGAAGGTAATGCGCCAGCCCGGCGTCGTGCTTCCTTCGGTCGTAGCCCGAGAAATGGGTGGAGAACCAGTGGACATGCTTCCCCTCGCCGTCGGCCTCCAGCACCGCGCGGGGGCGGGCGGTCAGGACCGAGCGGAAGCGCAGGTCCGTCACCTGCCCCAGCCGGGCGGCCAGCGCCGCATCGAAGGCATCGGGCTGGCCAAGCACCGCGCCGTAGTCGAGCCACATGCCCGATCGCACCAGCGCGGCCGCCTCCCCGGCGGTGATCCGCCTTGCCGGTTTTGCCATTTCTGCCCCCCGCTGATCCGCGCGCCCGGAGCCATGCCGACTTGCGGCGTCTGGCACCTGGTCCGTTATCGGGCGAAACGGCCCATCTGGCTAGACAAAGCTCATTTGGTGCTTCGTGTGACGGGCGATCAGCCGCGCCACCCGCCCATCACGCGCCACCTGGCGGGCGGGGGGCATGGCCGCGTCGATCAGGCCGGGGAACAGCGTCTCGATCTCTTCCAGCCCTTCGGGGCCGATGGCCTGCCGCGCGCCGGGGCCGGTCAGCAGCGTCTCGCTGGGCGCGCCTTCGGCGAAGATGATCTCGTGGCGGTCGGTCAGCAGATGGAAATAGTCCACCGTATCGTCGGAAGCGACCTGCTCCACGCCCATGAGGCCGAGAAGCTTGACCGCCGGCACCAGAACCTCGGGCGAGCCGAACATGCGCTTCACCACGGGGCTGCGCAAGAGCATCCGGTGCTGGCGCGAGACCAGAAGGTCGCGGTGCGGCAGGCCATGCCCCAGCGCCCCGCGCGCGATCCGGATCGGCGCCAGCTTGCCGCTGCCCGGTGCCGTGCTGCACCCGATCCAGCGGATCGGCTGGGGCCCGTTGTCGCGGGTTGTGACCAGATCACCGGGACGCAGATCCTCGATCGGGGTCTCGCCTTCGGGGGTCAGGATGCGGGTGCCGCGGACATAGCAGATCAGGTAGTTCCACGTCTCGCGGATGGCGTTCATGCCTGAGGCGATGTTGCCGTTCAGACTGTCCAGCGTGAGCGACCGGATCGGCTTGGCCTCCATCGCCAGCTGGTCGCTGTTCGGCGAGAACTCGGGTGCCCAATAGGTGTTGCCGGCCGTATCCTGAAAGATCACGGCGGTGATCGTCGCGGTGGTGCCGTCGAGGTAGGTGATGGTCGCGTTGTAGTTCGCCACGCCGTCAAAGGTCTGAAGCGGCCCGCCATTGATGCTGAAAGTGTCGTTCGACAGGCTGTTGTTCATGTCGTAGGCATCGGGCGTGCCGCCGCTGAATGACCCTGCCGACAGGACCGCCGCATTGTTCAGCAGCGGCGAGCCGGGTGCGCCGAAGGTCAGGCCGACCAGCGCGCCGGCGTTCTCGGCCGTCTGGTTGCCCTCGGTCGGGTCGATGCTGGGCCGTATCCCCAGCTGGAAGACGTTGAATGTCGTCGGCGTGCCAGTGCCTCGGTTGCCTGGAAATTCGCGAACGCCGGGCGTTATATCCCGGGAATCGGCAAAAAGAAAGGTGAAAATGCGGCCAAACGGGCCCGTAACCCTTGCCAGGCGTCACTTCGGCAGGGAGATCAGCGCCGTTCCCGCGACGGCCACTGCCGCCCCCACCCATGCCAGCGCGCCGGGCATCCGGCCGTGGACGGCCCAGACCATCGGCAGGATCAGGATCGGCGTGGTCGATGACAGGGTGGTGACGATCCCCACATCCCCGCGCGCCAGCGCCGCCATGAGGAAGGACATGCCGACGACCATCCCGGCCAGCGCCGAGAGCCCGATCTGCCGGACTTCGCCGCGCGAGGGCGGGGCGACCGGGCGCAGGGCGGGAACCGCGAGAAGGGCCATGAAGAACAATGCCCCGGCTCCCGAACGCACTCCCATCGCGGCCACGGGATCGGCGCCGGCAAGCATCGCCGGGCGGGCGAGGAGACTTCCCAGCGCCTGCGCAAGCGAGGTCAGCAGGCCGAGCGAAATCCCCATCCACAGCGGCCTCGGGGTTCGTGCGCCCTCGTCCTGCCTCGGGCCCGATATGGCCAGAGCGATCCCGGTCACGATCAGACCCGCCCCGACGGCCTGGATCAGCGACACGGTCTCGCCGCGGAAGCCGAAGCCGAGGGCCAGCGCGAAGGGCGAGGCGGCGGTGAACAGCAGCGCCGAGATGCGCGGCCCGCTATACTGGATCGTTGCGATGTAGCTGAGCGTGCCGACCATGATCCCGGCGGCCGACGAGGCAGTGAGCCAGAGCACCATCGCCAGATCCAGCGTCCGCCAGCCGCCGGTGACGGCCGCGATGGCGGCGGTCATCAGGAAGGCAAGGCTCATCTGCCAGCGCGACAGTTGCAGCGGTCCGACCCGGCCGGAAACGCTGTCGATGAACATGGCGGCAGCCGCAAAGGCCGTCGCCGCTGCAAGGGACAGGACGACGGCCAGCATGCCGGGTCAGATCACCTGCGCGATGGCGGCGGCAAGGACGGGCACGGTCCTGGCGTTCAGGCCCGCGATGTTGATCCGGCTGTCGCCGACCATGTAGATGCCGTGGTCCTCACGCAGGCGGGTCACCTGCGCCTCGGTCAGGCCAAGGCGGCTGAACATGCCGCGGTGATTGGCGACGAAGTCGAAGCGGTCCGAGTTCGTCGCACGGCGGAGCTCATCCGCCAGCTGGGTGCGCAGGCCCAGCATGTTCCGGCGGACGTCCTCCAGTTCGGCCTTCCAGTCTGCGGCGAGGGCGGCATCCTCCAGGATCATCGTCACCAGCCGCGCCCCGTGGTCGGGCGGAAAGCTGTAGTTCTGCCGGTTCAGGAAGTTCAGGTTGCCCTGCACCACGGCCTTGCGGTCTGCGTCGGTCAGCGCGATCAGGATCCCGGTGCGTTCGCGGTAGATGCCGAAGTTCTTGCTGCAAGAGGCCGCGATCAGCACCTCGGGGAAGGCGGCCGCGATCTTCCGGGTCGCGGCGGCGTCTTCCTCCAGCCCGTCGCCGAACCCCTGGTAGGCAAGATCGACGAAGGGCACCGCGCCTTTGCGTTGCAGGAGGGCGATCACCTGATCCCACTGGTCGGGCGACAGGTTCGCGCCGGTCGGGTTGTGGCAGCAGCCGTGCAGAAGCACCGCATCCCCCGCCGCAACACCTTCGAGGTCCGCCATCAGGCCGGCAAAGTCGATGCCCGAGGTGGCCACGTCAAAGTAGCGATACTCGACTCCGGTCATGCCGAGATACTTCACGATCGAGGGATGGTTCGGCCAGGTCGGCGCGGACATCCAGACGCGGGCCCCGGGGTTGGCCATGCGGATCAGTTCCAGTGCCTGCCGGATCGCGCCCGTCCCGCCGGGCGTCGCGACCGAGGCCGCGCGGTCGGCATGGCCCGGCCCGAGGATCATCGTGACCATCGCGGCGTTGTAGCCGGGTTCCCCGGCAAGGCCGGTGTAGGTCTTGGTCGTCTCCACCTCCCACAGGCGCCTTTCCGCCGCCTTGACCGCGCGCATCACCGGGGTCAGCCCGGTCGCGTCCTTGTAGACGCCGACGCCAAGGTCGATCTTGCTGGTCCGGGGGTCGTCCCGGAACATGGCGATGAGGGCCAGGATCTTGTCCTGCGGCTGGGGGGCGAGCGTTTCGAGCATGGGCGTTCCCGGGGTTCTGGACGGCAGCCCAGTGCCACAAGCCGCGGGCCTCGGCAAGAAGCCT
>JBKBRG010000206.1:0-5143 GCA_046292325.1 Tabrizicola sp. | reverse complement strand
GGGGCCAGGTCCGGCAACTCGTGCATCGCGCCGCGACCGTCTCGCATGGTCAGTGCTTCCGAACGCGAAAGGTGCCGCCATGAGCGACGCGAAACTGCCCCTGATCCACAAGGCCCCGGTCGAGGGCCTGGCGATCCATGTGGCCCGCACCGGTCTTTCCATCGGCGACCAGGCGCGGCTCGACCGGCTGCCGGACGGACGGATCGGCGTCTTCGCCCGGTTGAACAGGCCGATCCTGGGCCTGATCCCGCACCACCGCGAGGGGCTGGTCGGCCATCTCGGCCCGGTCGCGGAAGAGATCGTCGCACCCAGCCTTGCGCACGGCGACGACCTCCGGGTGCGGATCATCGACCTCGTCCCCGAGCATCTGGCCAACGGCTACCCGCCCGAGGTCTACATCTCGGTCTGGGGCGATCCGCGTCATCTGCACAGTGTCCTGCCCACCATCGACCTGCCGCCGGCCCCGGACCCGAAACCCCGGTCGCCGAAGGGCCTCAGCGGCCTGCGGCCGGCCTGAGGCGCTCGTAGCGCACATAGGCAAAGGCGCTGCCATCCGGCGCCCAGCAGGGCACGTTGATCGTTCCCTGCCCGCCCGTGAACTCCCGCACCCGCCGGCGGTTGCCGCCCTCGGGGTCGCAAAGGACCAACGCCACCTCGAGGTCGGCCGGATGGCCGGTCGTCCCCGGCGGATAGGCCAGATACAGAAGATGCCGCCCGTCGGGCGAGGGATGCGGGAACCAGTTGACGAAACCGTCGGCGAACAGCCGCCGCTGTCCCGACCCGTCCGCCGCCATCACCCAGATCTGGGCATGTCCCGTGCGGTCGCAGTTATAGTAGATGCGACCGCCGTCGGGGCTGAAATCCGGTCCGTCGCAATGCCCCTCGCCCTGGGTCAGCCGCCTTTCCCGCCCCCCCGGCACCAGAGTATAGACATCGATCACCCGGCTCCCGCCCCGCGCCGCGACATAGGTCAGGGTCCGCCCGTCGGGCGAAATGCCGTGCCACCAGCTCGGCGCATCCGGCGATACCTTCACCGGTTCACCGCCCGCGACCGGCATCCTGTAGATCTGGCTTCCGGCCCCCTCGTGATGCGAGGACAGGAAGATCGTCGTCCCGTCCGGGCTGATCCCGTGGTCGTTGTTGCACTGCACGGCCGCGCCCGTTTCCACCGGCACCAGCGCGGGCCTGTCCAGCGGAACACGGAACAACCGCCCGCCGCCGTTCACCAGAAGCCAGTCGCCGGAAGGCGCCCAGTTCGGCGCCTCGATCCGGCCATCGACCGCCAACACCTCGCGCACCCGCCCCGAAGCCACCTCACAGATTTCGATGATGCTGCGCATGGCTCACTCCATCCCGTTCAACTCAAACTTGCCCTTTGGAAAATACTCCGCAGGGGGGCCGGGGGGACGCGAAGTCCCCCGGGGCCAGCCAGGCGCACTAGTCCCGGGCCTTTGCGACCAGAAGCTTCCTGGGCCGCAGCGCTTCCGCTGCCTTGAACAGGCCGAAGGTCTGGCTGACATAGTTCACCACGCCCGAGACCTTCTCCAGATAGGCCTGCAACTCCGCCGTCCGCTCGGCCTCGACCAGCTGCACCGGGCGCGAGGGGTCCATCCCCTCGAACTGCACATAGAACAGGGGCTCGCCCCGGCGCAGGATCAGGTCCTTCTGCGGCTCGTGCCATTCGAAGGCCCACATCAGCGGCCGCGGCCAGATCGAGATCGGGAACCGCCCGCCGAAGATCGTGCCCGGCAGGGGATCGGGCCGGTAATGCGCGAAGGCCGACAGCTGGCTCATGTAGACCATCTCGTCGGCGATGAAATGATAGGGCAGGTGCAACTGCACCGTGGGCCGGTCCGGAAAGCGCCACTCGGCCTCGCTGACCAGCGTCAGCACCTCGTTCAGCTTTGACGACCGGATCGGGCTGGCCGCCCCGGCCCGGTTCACCAGCACCGCCCTGCCCTTCTCGTCGCGCTGAAAGCCGATGTGCAGGTCGAAGGGGCATTTCACCATGAAATACCGGCTTTCCAGCTGGATCACCGCCGGGCAGCGGCTGGCCGACTTGGCATGCGCCCTGTTCGGCGGGCGGATCTGCACCCGCTCGGGGGGGTCATACATCACCGCACCCTTGTCCTGCGCCAGAAACCAGCCCACCATCAGGGGCCCGGACTCCGGCCCCTCCTCGGGACGCTCGTAACTCAGGGTGATGTCCATCGCCTGCTCCTATTCCAGCGCCCTGCGCAAGGCCCGCACCGCATCCGCATCAGTCTGCCGCAGGACCGGCGGGGCAAAGCCCAGCTCGACCGCCCTGCCCCCGACCGGGATCGAGGCCGAACATGAGGCATGAATTTCCGCAATGCCAAGCCCCTTGAAGAGCTGCGCATTGTCGGGCGTGACACCCGACCCCGGCATCACCGTGATCCGCCCGGCGGCACGGGCCAGCAGCAGGGCGATCCGCGCCGCGCCCGCCTCGGCCGTGACTGCCCCGCCCGAGGTCAGGATCCGGCGGAACCCGAGGCTCACCGCCTGCTCGAGAGCCGCCTCCATGTCCGGCGCCAGGTCGATGCAGCGATGCAGGACCAGGTCCATCCCCCGCGCCACCTCGACCAGTCGCCGCAGCACCGGCGCATCCAGCCGCCCGTCGGGTTGCGAGGCGCCCAGCACCACCCCCGCCAGCCCCGCCGCCCGGACCGCGGCGATCTCGGCCTCCATCATCGCAACCTCCGCCTCCGACCAGACGAAATCGCCCGCCCGCGGCCTGATCATCGCCACCACGGGCAGGCCGCAGCGCGCCGCTGCGGCGATCAGCCCGGCCGAGGGCGTCAGCCCGCCCAGCGGCAAGGCGGCGCACAACTCGATCCGGTCCGCCCCGCCGGCCACCGCCTGCGCCAGCCCCTCGGCGCTGTCCACGCAGACCTCCAGCGTCACCCCCATGCCGCAGCCCCTGCCAGCGCCGCGCCCAGAAGCCCCGCATCCGCCCCGCAGGCCGCCGGCACCAGCAGCGGGCCCTGCGTCTTCCGCAGGATCCGGACCCGCACCGCCTCGTCCAGATAGGCCACCAGCCCGGGCGCACGGCTGAGGCCGCCGCCCACCGGCACCACCTCGGCCCCCACCACGTTCACCACCATCGCCAGCGGGCCCGCCACCAGCTCGCGCCACAGCGCCATCGTCTCGCCTGCCTCCGCCTCGCCCGCGATCCAGCCCGCGACAATCGCCTCGGCGCCCAGAAGCTCGGCCGTCCGCTTGCGATGCAGCCGTTCCAGCCCGCGCGCGCCGCCCACCGTGTCGATGCAGCCCACCTGCCCACAGCCGCAGCGGAAGGCGAACTCGCCCCGGATCACCGGGCCGTGCCCCCATTCCCCGGCATAGCCGCCCGCTCCGGCCATCACGCGCCCGCCAACCACCAGCCCGCCGCCGACCCCCGAACCCAGGATCACCCCGAAGACCGTGGACCGGCCGCGCCCGGCCCCCAGCTCTGCCTCGGCCAGCGCAAAGCAGTCGGCGTCGTTCAGGACCCTGACCGGACGCCCCGTCGCTGCCCCGATCCGGCGTTCCAGCGAAACCCCGTCGATCGCCGGGATGTTCGCAACCCTGCCAACCCCGCTGACCGGGTCCACGACCCCGGCGATCGAGATCGCCACGCCCTTTTCCTTCCCGGTCACGAAACCGGTGACTGCGGCCAGAAAGGAATCCGGATCGCTACCGGGCATCGGCACCTCGCCCAGGGGCCGCAAGGTCCCATCCCATGCGGCCGCCCTGATCCGGCTGCCGCCGATGTCGAATGCCAGGATCATTCCGTCCCCGCTCCGGCCCCGTCTTGGCCCGGTTTCCCGCCAGTCTTGACAGCCCTTCCCCGCCCCGTCAAACCGACCGCAGCGCAGGAGACCCCGATGACCGCAGATGACCGCCTGATCGTGGCACTGGATGTGCCCAATGTGGTGCAGGGCCTCGACCTCGTCGCCCGCATCGGCGATGCGGCCAGCTTCTACAAGATCGGCCTCGGCATGCTGACCGGCGGGGGTCTCGCCTTGGCCAACGAGCTGAAGCACGAACAGGGCAAGCGCATCTTCCTGGACATGAAGCTGTTCGACATCGGCGCCACGATCGAGGCCGCCGTCCGGGGTCTCGCGCAATACGATCTCGACTTCCTCACCGTCCACGGCGACCCCCAGGTCGTCACTGCCGCCGCGACGGGCAAGCGCGGCACGGACCTCAAGATCCTCGCCGTCACGATCCTCACCTCGCTCGACCGTGCCGATCTCGATGCGAACCTCATCAGGCCCGGAGACATCCACGAGATCACCCTGGAACGCGCTGCCCGCGCTCTGGCTGCCGGGGCCGACGGCGTCATCGCCAGTCCGCAGGAAGCCGCGATGATCCGCGCGCTGCCCGAAGCGGCGGGCAAGCTGATCGTCACCCCCGGCATCCGCCCCGCAGGCAGCGCCACCGGCGATCAGAAGCGCATCGCCACCCCGCACCAGGCCATCGCCGATGGCGCCGACCACATCGTCGTCGGCCGCCCGATCTGGCAGGCCACCGATCCCGCCGCCGCTGCCCGCGCCGTGATCGCCGAACTGCCCTGACCGCGGCAGGGACTGCCTCGCCAGAGCGCCCGATCCGTTCTTGCCCTTTTCGCAACTACTCTTCTTGGGGGTCTGGGGGGCGAAGCGCCCCCGGCGCGCGACCGGCAGCCCTTCGCAATTCCTTTCGGAATCCTTGACGGGAACTGCCAAGTGTTTGATTTTCCGAAAGTCTCCGTGATTGTCCACCGTGGACAGGTCAGGCCAGCAGCCGCGCCCCGTCCTGACCCGTGATCCGGACCTCCAGGATCGCTCCTTCCGGCTGCTCGGCCGCGAAGGCCACCTCGGCGAAACCCTCGGTCCGCCCGATCCGGGGCCCCTCGGTCAGCACCCGGTGGACCCGCCCCACCTGCGCGGCCAGATGCGCGGCCAGCGCCTCTTCGCCCCGCGCCCGCAGCCGCGCCGCGCGGTCACGGATCTCGCCACCCGCGACCTGCGGCATCCTTGCGGCCGGGGTGCCCTTGCGCGGGCTGAAGGGGAACACATGCAGGAAGGTCAGCCCGCAGTCGGCCACCAGATCGAGACTGCGCTGGAACATCGCCTCGGTCTCGGTCGGGAAGCCCGCG
>JBKBRG010000205.1:0-5148 GCA_046292325.1 Tabrizicola sp. | reverse complement strand
ACTACGACAGCGTGATCGGCATGGACAAGCTCGAGCCCCTGCGCCGCTTTGTCACCGGCATGGCGAAGGGCCGGTTCGAGCCTGCCGGGGGCCCGGCGACCCTTTCGGGGGTCTATGTCGAAACCGACGACCGCACCGGGCTCGCAACCCGGGTGCGGATGGTCCGGGTCGGCGGACGCCTTCAGGAGGCGACCCCATGAACGGCCCGGAGACCGCGGCGCAGGCGGCTGCGGCCCTGCCGCAGGGCACCGGGCCTGACGGGCAACCCGGGCGCTGGCTGTTCCCTGGCATCCTGTTGTGGCTGGGCATCGGCTGGGGGTCCACCCAGCCGCTTGGCAAGATCGCAACGCAAGGCGGCGCGGGCGCGCTTGCGCTGACCTTCTGGCAGGCGGTCATCTGCACGGCGGTTCTGGGGGCGATCTCGCTTGCGCGCGGGCGCGGGCTGGTCCTTGCCCGCCGCGCACTCGTCTTCTACGGGGTCGTCGCGGTCCTGGGCACGGTCCTGCCCGGCCTGACCTTCTACACCTCGGCCGAGCGGCTGCCGTCCGGGATCATGTCGATTATCATCTCGACGATTCCGATGATGGCCTTTGCGCTGGCGCTTTTCCTCGGGATGGAGCGGTTCGACGGGGTGCGCCTGCTGGGGCTGATCCTCGGGCTCGTCGCGGTGGTGCTGATCGCGCTGCCCTCGACCAGCCTGCCGGACCGCGGGATGATCGCCTTCCTGCCGCTCGCCTTGTGCGGACCGCTGCTCTACGCGGTCGAGGCGACCTTCGTCGCGCGGTTCGGCATGGCGGGGATGGATCCGGTTCAGGCCATGTTCGGGGTCAGCCTGACGGCGGCGCTCCTGACCCTGCCCATGATGCTGGCAGCGGGCCAGGCCCATGTGCCCTGGCCGGTCGGGCGCGAAGAGGCCGCACTGGCCCTGTCCTCGGCGCTGCATGGCCTGCTTTACGCCACCTATGTCTGGCTGGCCGCGCGGGCCGGATCGGTCCTTGCGGCGCAGTCGAGCTATCTGGTGACGGCAGCCGGCATGATCTGGGCGATGGTCCTTCTGGGAGAGCGCCCGTCCGCAACGGTCTGGCTGGCGGTGGCCGTGATGCTGGCCGGCGTCGCGCTGGTGCAGTCGCGCCAGCGCACGGCGCGGAAGGTGGGCGCGTGATGTTCGGAATCGACCTGCCCGCCACCGTCGAACCCTGGGTCGCGCTGACCATCCTGGTGGCGATGTTCGTGCTTTTCGTGCTGGAACGGATCCCCGTCGAGGTGACGGCGATCGCCGGGGCCGCACTGATGCTGATCCTGGGCATCCTGCCGGTGAAGGAGGCGACCGCGGTGCTGGCCAACCCGGCACCCTGGACCATCGCGATGATGTTCCTGGTCATGGGCGGCCTGGTGCGGACCGGCGCGGTCGAGGCCGTCGTGGCCGAGGTCAGCCGCCATGCCGGGGACCGTCCGAAGCTTACGGTCGTGGTGCTGATCGGGTCCATCGCGCTGGCTTCGGCCTTCATGAACAACACGCCGCTGGTCGCGGTGATGATCCCGGTGGTGATCCAGCTTGCGATCAGGATCGGGACAGCCCCGTCGAAACTGCTGATACCGCTCAGCTACATGACGGTGATGGGCGGAATGATCACGCTGATCGGCACCTCGACCAACCTTCTGGTGGACGGGGTCGCGGCCGACAGGGGGCTGGCGCATTTCGGCCTGTTCGAGATCGCGCCGCTCGGGATCGCGGTCACCCTGGTCGGGGGCGCGTTCCTGGCGCTGTTCGCCGACCGCCTTCTGCCGGTGCGGCAGTCGATGGGCGTGCTGCTCAGCGAAAAGCGCAAGATGAAGTTCTTCACCGAGGTCGCGGTGCCCGAGGACAGCACGCTGATCGGCCAGCCCGTGCTGGACATCGACATCTTCAAGCGCGAGGGGGTGCGGGTGATCGATGTCCTGCGCGGCGACGCCAGCTTGCGACGCGATCTGGCGGCGGTGACGCTTCAGGCCGGGGACCGGGTGGTCCTGCGCACCGAGATGACGGAGCTGATGGGCCTGCACGCGCGCAAGGATGTGCATCTGGTGGACAAGCTCTCGTCGGTCAAGACCGAGACGGTCGAGGTGCTGATCGGGCCGGGTTGCCGGATGGAGGGGCACCGGCTGGGCGACCTGCGGCTGCGGCGGCGCTATGGGGTCTATGTGCTGGCGGTGCACAGGCACAACCAGAACATCGGCCGGCAGCTCGATGACCTGATCGTGCGGGTGGGCGACACGCTGCTTCTGGAAGGCACGATCGAGGACATCCAGCGGCTGGCCGCCGACATGAACCTCTTGGACATCAACCGTCCGCGGGTGATGGCCTTCCGCCGGGCGAAGGCGCCGATCGCGCTGGCGGCGATCGCGCTGATCGCCACGCTGTCGGCGCTGGATGTGGCGCCGATCCTGCCGCTGTCGGTGATAGCGGTGGCCGGCATCCTGGTCACCCGCTGCGTGGACAGCGACGAAGCCTTTTCCTTCGTTGATGGCCGGCTTCTGGCGATGATCTTCGCCATGCTGGCCGTCGGAGAGGGGCTGGAAAAGTCCGGTGCGGTCGAGCTTCTGGTGGCGGCCGTCGTGCCCTGGATGAATAGCCTCGGCCCCTTCGCGCTGATCCTGGTGGTCTACTTCATCGGCCTCGTGCTGACCGAATTCCTGTCGAACAGCGCGGTCGCGGTGATCTACACGCCGGTCGCGATCCGGCTGGCAGAGACCCTGGGCCACGACCCGCGACCCTTCGTGGTGGCGGTGATGTTCTCGGCCACCCTCGCCTTTGCGACGCCGGTGGGCTATCAGACCAACATGATGGTCTATGGCCCCGGGGGCTACCGCTTCTCGGATTTCGCGCGGGTGGGCGTGCCGCTGAACATCATCCTGATGCTTGTGGTCTGCACCCTGATCCCGCTGATCTGGCCCTTGTAGAAGGGAGGGCGCGGAGGCGCCGGCTTCCGATCACGCGACTGCGGGCAGGGCTTCGGCCAAGTGGTCCGGGCGGCCGAGAAGCCGGACTCCGGCGCCAGCCGTGCACCGGGCCGACCTCGGCGCCGGGTGCCGAGGGCCGAGGCGGGCTTCGCCGGTGGCATGGGCCGCGACCATGTCTTCGCCCCGGCCCCGCCGGTGGAGACGCCGGACGACGGAACGCGGGCTCGTCGTGCGACTGCGCCTCTTCCGGCTGACCGGCGGAGCGGGACGAGGTCGTCAGGAAGCCTTCTGCGGTTACAGGATCTTCTGCCCGGTCTTGGCCCAGTCCTTCAGGAACTGGTCCAGCCCCTTGTCGGTCAGGACGTGGCTTGCCAGCGCCTTGATGACCGCCGGCGGCGCCGTGACCACATCGGCACCGATCATCGCACAGTCCTTCACATGGTTCGGCGACCGGATCGAGGCAGCAAGGATCTGGGTCTGGAAATCGTAGTTGTCGTAGATCGTGCGGATGTCGCCGATCAGGTCCAGCCCATCCAGGTTGATATCGTCAAGCCGGCCGATGAAGGGCGAAATGAAGGTCGCCCCCGCCTTGGCCGCCAGCAGCGCCTGGTTCGCGCTGAAGCACAGCGTGACGTTGACCATGAAACCCTCGGAGGTCAGCACCTTGCAGGTCTTCAGGCCATCCCAGGTCAGCGGCACCTTCACCGCGATGTTCGGCGCGATGGCGGCAAGCTTGCGGCCCTCGGCGATCATCTCGTCGGCCTTCAGCGCCACGACCTCGGCCGAGACCGGGCCGGTCACGAAAGAGCAGATCTCCTTCGTCACCTCGAGGATGTCACGGCCGGATTTCAGGATGAGCGAGGGGTTGGTGGTCACGCCGTCCACCATGCCGAGATCGTGCAGCTCGCGGATCGCGTCCACATCGGCGGTGTCGATGAAGAATTTCATGGGGTCCTCCCTGGGGCGGTTGCGAGCGGCGCAACTGCGGGGTTGAATGCTCTCGGGGCGCGGTTTACCCGAAAGCCTCGCAGAACGGAAGGTTGCAGCTTGGGCGAACGGGTCTATCGGGCGGGCGACCTGGTGGGGGTGCTGATCACCGAATCCCTGGGCGGGGCGCTGGGGGGCCGCGCGCTGGATTATCGCGCGCCCGAGGGCGGCTGTGGCGACGGGGATTTCGTCGAGGTGCCGCTGGGCCCGCGCCGGGTGCTGGGCGTGGTCTGGGGGCCGGGGGAAGGCGGCTTCGACCCTGCGAGGATCCGCCCCGTGACCCGGGTGCTGGAGGCGCGGCCGATGCGGGCGGAACTGCGCGCCTTCCTGGCCCGCGCGGCCGATTACACGCTGACCCCCCTGCCCGCCATGCTGCGGCTTGCCACCCGCGCGCCGGGCCTGGGCGATCCGCCGTCCACCCGGCGGGTCTACCGGTTGGCCGGGCCGGTCCCGAACCAGTTGACCGAGGCGCGGCACCGGGTGATCGAGGCCCTGCGTGACCATGGCGGCGCGCCGGTCACGCTGGGGGAACTGGCCGAGGCGGCGGGTTGCGGGGCAAGCGTCATCAAGGGGCTGGTGAAGCTGGGCGTCCTTGCCGAGGAGGACGCCCCCCGCGACACGCCCTATCCCCGGCTTGCGCCCGACCGCGGGATGCGGCTGGCCGGCGATCAGGTGGCGGCGGGGGATGCCTTGGTCGCCGATGTCGCGCGCGGGGATTACGCGGCGACGCTGTTGAAGGGCGTCACCGGGTCGGGCAAGACCGAGGTCTATCTCGAGGCGGTGGCCGAATGTCTGCGTCAGGGGCGGCAGGCGCTGGTCCTGATGCCCGAGATCGCGCTGACATCCGCGTTCCTGACCCGGGTCGAGGCCCGCTTCGGCGCGCGGCCGGCCGAGTGGCATTCCGGCGTCACCTTGACGGAACGCCGCCGCCTCTGGCGCATGGCGGCCGAGGGCGAGGCGGGGCTGGTGGTGGGGGCGCGGTCCGCCCTGTTCCTGCCCTTCCGGGATCTCGGGCTGATCGTCGTGGATGAGGAACACGACACCTCCTACAAGCAGGAGGATGGCGTCCTCTACAATGCCCGCGACATGGCGGTGCTGCGCGCGGCGATCTGCGGGTGTCCGGTGGTGCTGGCCAGCGCCACGCCCTCGCTCGAAACCTGGGCCAATGTCGAGGCGGGAAAGTATCGCCGGCTGGACCTCGGCGCGCGGTTCGGGGCGGCC
>JBKBRG010000204.1:0-5153 GCA_046292325.1 Tabrizicola sp. | reverse complement strand
TGAAGGCAGGGAAGGCCCAGGCATATTGCTTGATGAGCCCGGCCGCCGAACGCAGGTAGCTCTTCATCGGCTCGCGCGCGACTTCCCGCGCCGTCTCGCGGTCGCTGGCCAGGAAGGTGTGCAGCATCAGCGTGACCTTGAAGCGCGACGGGTCGTGACCCGCCTCGGCCAGCGCGGCGCGATAGAGTTTCACCTTGTCCGCGACCTCGGCAATCGACTGGCCCAGGAGATGGGTCAGCACGTTGGCACCCGCCTTGCCGGCATCGCGCCAGGTTTCGGGGTTGCCCGCCGTGGTGACCCAGGCCGCGACTTCGCTGGAGACGGGGCGCGGCTGGGTCCTGACGGCAAAGGGCGTGCCGTCCTTGCGCGGGAATTCCACCGCCTCGCCACGCCAGAGCCTGCGCACCGCGTCAAGCGAATCGAACAGCGCCTGGCGGTTGGCGGGTGGCGTGTTCTCGGGCCGCAGCACGAAATCGTCCGGTTGCCAGCCCGACGCGAAGGCGAGGCCCGCGCGGCCGTTGGTCAGGTTGTCGATGACCGCCCATTCCTCGGCAATCCGGGCGGGATGGTGCAGGGGGGCCACGATGCTGCCCGCGCGCACGCCGATGTTCTTCGTCACGGCCGCCGCCGCCGCGCCGGTGACAGAGGGGTTCGGGTAGGGTCCGCCGAAGGCATGGAAGTGACGCTCCGGCGTCCATATGGCGACAAAGCCGTTCTGGTCGGCGAACTTTGCGCCTTCCAGCAACAGTTCATACTTCGACGGGCCCGGCAGGTCGTCGTTGCCCCAGTAATAGACGCTGAACTCCATCTTCCGCGGGCTGATCCCGTTGCCGCCCCCGGACCCGGCCGAGGGACGGACCCGGGCGCTGTCGTCGGCAAGGACGACCGTGAAGCCGCGGGTCAGGGTCCAGAACAGCTCCAGCACCGAGATGTCGAAGCTCAGCGACGTGACGGCCAGCCAGGTGCCGGGATCGGTGCCCAGCACGTCGTCCATCCCGGCGAAGAAGTTCATGACGTTGCGGTGGGTGACGACAACGCCCTTGGGCCGGCCGGTGGAGCCGGAGGTGTAGATCACATAGGCCGGATCCTCGGCGGTCGGCCCATCGGCCGGCGGCGTGGCGGGGGCTGCCGCAAGCCGCGGATCGGTGTCGAGGACCAGACGCGCGGGGCCTTGCGGCAGGGTCTCGGCCACCGCGCTTTCGGTCAGGATGACGGGGCACCCCGAATCCTCGGCGTAAAGCGCCAGACGGTCGGCGGGGTAGGCCGGGTCCATCGGCACATAGGCCGCCCCTGCCAGCTGGATGCCGAGCGCGCCGGCCACCATGTCGGTCGTCCGCCGGCTGGCAAGGCCGACCAGCATGCCGCGCCCGACACCCATCCCGCGCAGGGTATGCGCGATCCGCCCGGCCCGGTCAGCCAGCTGGGCGTAGGTCAGCCGTGCCTCGCCCGCGACGACGGCCGTCGCATCGGGCGTGCGCGCGGCCTGCGCCAGGATCGCGCCGGGCAGGGTGGCCTGCCGGTCGTAGTCGCGCCGCGTGGCCGCGAGAGCGCCGGCATGGATCGCGGTTTCGGCCGCGGACAGCAGGCTGATGGCGGACAGATCGACCTCGGGTGTCGCTTCCATCCTGGTCAGGACACGGGCGATGCGCTCGGCCAGCCGGGCGGCCTCGGTGGCGGGCAGGCGGGCGGCGTCGTGCCAGAGCCTCGGCGTGCTGCCCGTGGTGATGGTGACCACGCTGCCGGCCAGCGGGGCGGTGCCTTCGCCCAGGGCGAGGCCCGAGGGCGACAGCGCGGTCAGGCCGGGCTCGCGCAGGGCGAAATCGGCAGCGATGCCCCCGGCGGCGCGCGCGGCATCCAGCGCGCGGGTCGCGCGGGCCTCGGCCTCGGCCAGGGGGCCGGTTGCGTCGAGCCTGACCGGCACCCAGGGCAGAAGGTAGCCCGGCGCGCGGTCCGCGCCCAGGCCCAGGGCAAGATCGCCCCCGCTGCGGCCAAGCGCGCGCAGGGCGGCCAGCGCCAGGCGGGCGGGCGTCGCTCCGGGAAGATCGAGCGGGATCTGCTGCCAGTCCTGCGCTGCCGCGGGTGCAGCCGTCAGCGCCAGGTCGGGGCGCAGGAGCAGGCCACGCAGCCGCGCCTCGGCCTCGGCCGCAGGGGCGAGGGCTGCGTCAAGCCGGGCGGTTTCGGCCGCATCGGGCGAGGGCAGCAGGACGCCGGCCCGGGCGGTGTCGATCGGCAGGCCCTTCAGGCAGGTCAGCCGCGACAGGCGCACCGCGCCCGAACCGCAGGCCACCGTCACGCTGTCGGCATCGCGCGCCAGCACCGCGCCCGGCGTGCCCGAACCCGCGACGACCTCGGCCAGGCCCACGGCCCAGACCTGGCCCCCGGCCTCGACCTTCGGCACGGCAAGCGGGTTGCGATAGCCGCCATGATCCAGCGCCCGGACCTGCCGGGCGACCGTCCCGGCCGGCTGGGTGAAGTCAAGCCGCGCCGCCGCCGCGGGCCGGTCGGCCCGTTTCCACAGCCTGCGCAGACCCTGGCCCTGCGGCTGGCGCGGATGGCCGCCAGCCTCCATCGCCGCCATCACCTCGGCAAAGCTGTCCAGGGCCGCGCTGAAACAGCGGGCGTTCAGGGTGAAGGCGGTGTCGTCAGGCTCGATCGCGAAGGCGCGGGTGGCCAGCACCTCGCCCTCGTCGATCCCATCGGTCATCAGGTGCCAGGTCACGGCGTGCATCGTCTCGCCGTTCAGGATCGCCCAGACCGGCGCGTTCAGGCCGGCATAACCGGGCAGCGGGCCGTCGTGGAAGTTGACCCCACCCCGCCGGGCCAGTGCCAGGACCGGCGCCGGCACCAGCGACAGGTTGGCCACCGACAAGAGCCAGTCGATGTCCAGGCCGGCCGTGCGCTCGACCAGACCCGCGCCCGGAGCGATGACCCGCAGGCCCGCGCCCGCAGCCCAGCCCGCGACCCTGGGTTCACGCGTGACAACGGCGGCGAGCCGGTGCCCCCGCTCCAGCCAGCGCTTTCCGCATTCGACGGTCAGGCTTTCGTTGCCGATCAGCAGGGCGCCAAGGGTCATGTCGGTCTCCGGGTCATTCGGCAGCAAGTCTATGGTCCGGCCGGCCATGCCGGCCAGCCTCGGCCGCCTGGATCGCGGCCTTCATCCGCGCGGCAAGGACGCGCACGTTCGGTTCCAGCACCATCGAGTCATGGTCGCCCGGCACCTCCACCACCTCGAGGCGCGGCGCAAAGGGAGTCCACTGGTTGTCGGGGAAGACGTATTCCCGAGCCTCGGACACCCAGTTGCCCCCGGTCACCTTGTAGCGGCGGTCAAGCGGCGGGCGGTAGAGGACGACGTTGCCGTCCTCCCAGACTTTCAGCTTGTAGACCCCGATGGCATGGCGGAAGGCGGCCTCGATGGCGGCGTTGTTGTAGGAGGGCACGGTCGGGTCGGGCTCGTTCGCGGCCTTGGCACGGCGCGAGCGTTCCCATTCCCAGCGCCGGCGCGCCCAGTCGGCCAGGAATTTCGGACCGCCGGCCCGCAGTTCGGCCAGCTTGATCATCGCCCTGTCGGGCCTGGTCAGCGCGGGCCGGACGGGCAGCGGCGTGTCGAGCAGGACCATCAGCGCGACCTCCTCGCCTTCGGCGCGCAGCATCTGGCCGATCTCCCAGGCCGTCAGCCCACCGCCGGAGAAGCCGCCGAGGAGGTAGGGACCCTTCGGCTGCACCTGCCGGATTTCGGCGAGGCAGGAAGCTGCGGCCTCCTCTATGGTCATGTGCGGCTTGTCGTCGCCGAACAGGCCCTTGGCCTGAAGGCCGTAGAAGGGCCGGTCGGTGCCCAGCAGGCTGGCAAGGTGGCGCAGGTTCAGCACGTTGCCGAACATGCCCGCGACCAGGAAGAACGGGGTCTTCGGCCCGCCCTCGCCCCGGTGCATGGCGACGAGGTGGGTGAACTTCGGCCCCGCCGGATCGGCAAGCGCGGTCGGCGCCGGGGCGCTGTCGTCCTGCGGGCCGATGCGGTCGATGATGAGCTGGGCGCAGCGGGCGATGGTCGGGGCCTCGAACAGGACCGAGATCGGGAAATCCACCTTCCACTGCCGCCGGATCATCGCAAACAGGCGGACCGCGATCAGCGAGTGACCGCCGAGGGTGAAGAAATCATCCTCCACCCCCACTTCGGAAACGCCCAGGAGCTCGGCCCAGTAACCCGCAAGCGTGCGTTCGACGCTGTTGCGGGGCGCGACATAGGCAGTCTCCAGTTCGGGGCGGGCAAAGCCGGGGCCTTCGGTTTCCGCCGCAACCGGGGCATTGGCCTGTTTCACCAGCGCCTCGAGATCCAGCGAAGAGACCAGGACCTGCGCGCCCTCGGCCGCCAGCGCCCGCAGGAAGGCCTCGGCGCCCTCGGCCGGGCGGATGCCGCCGGCAAGCGCCTGCGCCAGGCGCTGCTCGGCGGGGGACTGGCCGCGGCTCTCGTCGTCGCGGATCACGTCGCGCGGGTGCGGGGCGGCGGGTTTGGCAAGGGCTTCCTCGAAGGCGACCTTGCGGAAGGTGATGCCCTCGACCTCGACCAGCACGCGGCCCGCGGGATCGGTCAGGGTGACGTCGAAGCTGGCGGTGTCCTCGGCCGGGGTGCCCGCCAGGCGGACCCAGCTGCGGATCTCGGCCGGAAGCGCGCCATGCACCCGGATCGCCGTGGTCATCACCGGGGCCCAGACGAAGCCCTCGGCCACCTTGGGCAGAAGCGCGATGCCCCAGCCGGTGCCGATGTCGTAAAGCGCCGGGTGGATCGCGCAGGTCGCGGTGTCCTGCACGGCCTGCGTCGGCAGCGCCAGCGTGGCGAGCCCTTCGCGGTTGCCAAGAGCGGTGGCCTTGAGGACCTGCCAGCGCGGGCCGAAGGCGATGCGGTCCTCCTGCGCCGAGGGCAGGTTCTCGCCTCCCGCCGCGGTGGCCCTGTCGGGGCAGCGGGCGGCGATGGCGGCGAGGTCCAGCGTTTCCGCTTGCGTCGTCAGGGGGGCCACGCCCATCTCGGCGGTCAGGGCCCAGCCCTGCGGCTCCAGCGCGCGGGCCTCAAGGCGCTGGCTTCCGTCGCGGGCGCGCGTGAGGCTGACGCGCAGGTCGCGGGGCAGGTCGGCCTCGAGCCGCAGGGGGCGGAAGACGGT
>JBKBRG010000203.1:893-5164 GCA_046292325.1 Tabrizicola sp. | reverse complement strand
AAAGCTCGATGGTGTGGACGCCGGGGATCCCGAACACGGTGTCGATGCCGCGGGCGATCAGGCCCTCGACCAGACGGATGCCGACGGTGGTCATGCTGCGTTCCCCAGGATGCTGGCCGCGTGGGCGGCGATGCGGTTGGCGGCCTCGGCGGTGCGGTCGTCGGGCTGGGTCAGCGACAGGCGCAGCCAGCCCTGAAGCCCGGCGCCAAAGCTTTCTCCGGGCATGACCGCGACCTTGTGGCGGTCGAGCAGGCCCCGGGCGAAGGCCTCGCCCGACAGGCCCGTGGCCCCCACGTCGACCAGCCCGAACATGCCCGCTTCGGGCCGGTGAACGCGCAGCCCGGCGACACCGTCGAGCGTCCGCGCCAGCAGCGCTGCCCGGCGCGAGAAACGCTCCACCATTCCCGCCGCCACCGGCGAAGGTTCGGAAACTGCAAGTTCGGTGAGGTCCGCGATGAAGGGTTGCGACCCGAAAAGCATGATTTCCGAAAGTGGCAGCAGGCGGGCGCAGAACTCGGCCGGCCCGACGCACCAGCCGGACCGGAAGCCGGGCGCGGCGTGGGACTTGGAGATCGACGAGGCGACGACCGTCCGCTCGGCAAGCTCGGGGAAGTCCAGGGGCGAGGCGAAGGGGACGTTCGGGAACACCATGTCCTCATAGACCTCGTCCGAAAGGATCCAGAGGTCGTGCGCCCTTGCCAGCGCCCCGAGGGCGCGCAGATCCTCTGCGCGCAGGACGGCGCCGGTGGGGTTGTGCGGGGTGTTGAGGAACAGCACGCGTGCACGCGGGGTGATCCGGGCGGCGACATCGGCCACCTGCATGCGGAACCCGTGTTCGGGACGCAAGGGCACCGGGACGGCCGTGGCGCCGGTCTGGGCGATGAGGCCCTCGTAGGTGGCATACATCGGGTCGCCGATCAGCACCTCGTCGCCGGCCTCGGCCATGGCGCGGAGGACGGCGTAGAGCACGGTCTGCGTGCCGGGCAGGCACATGACCTGATCGCGGGTGATCTCGCGCCCGCGCCGGGCGGAATAGCGCGCGGCCAGCGCCGCGACCACGCCCGGTTCGCCCCGTCCGTTGGAATAGCCGGTGCGGCCTGCGGCCATCGAGCGGCTGGCGACCTCGATGAAGCGGGTGGGGGTCGGCACGTCGGGCTCGCCGATGGTCAGCTCGATGATGTCCTCGCCCGCGGCCTTCATCGCCCGCGCACGGGCGTGCAGCGCCCACTTGGCCCCGGCAAGCCCCGCCAGTCGGTCGGTGACGGATGCGTATCTCATGTCGATATCCTGTTGAATTCCGGCAGTCTGGAAGTATGCGCCATCAGGTCAACCCCAAGGATGGCGCCGGCCGACCGCAGGCCGATGCTGATGACCTCGCCCGGGGCGAAGGTGGCTGAGAGGAGCGAGCCCTCGACCCAGAGGCCGTCGATCAGCGCGTTGCAGGCGATGGCCTCGCGCCGCGTCTGACCCGGCTGCGTCGCACGCGGGAGCTGTTCGATCAGCTTCTGCAACGTGTCGCGGTAGGCGAGGTAGGCGGCCTCGTGGACCGCCAGGAGTTCGGGGTCGCTGCGCACCTTGTGCATGTAGCCCGCCCATAGGACCACCGCCCCGGCATCAAGCACCGGCGGCCGCAGCGAGGCGGCGATGAAGGCGGCCAGCCGTTCCTCCGGTGCGGCGCCGACGCCTTCGATCGCGTCCGAGCCCTTGGCGGTCATCCCGTCCATCAGGCTGCGGTAGGCGGCGCGGTTCAGTTCGTCCTTGGATCGGAAGTAGTGCCGTATCAGCCCGGGCGTGACCCCGGCGCGTTCAGCGATGGCACGGACAGTCGCCGCCTCGGGTCCGCCTTCGGCCATAAGTTCCTGCGTGGCGGCGATAAGCGCCGAGCGGCGGCTCTCTTCGCTTTCGCGTCGATAGAGGCGGCGAGAGGGTTGCATCGGATCACCAGTTATACGACCGTATAATCGTCGGGCTACCCGCCGAAGTCAACCGGAGGACGGTGGCGGTGGCCTGTGGCCCGCTTCGCCGTGCACGTCCTTGTGGATCATGACATCCGCCTGCGGGTAGGCGGCAAGGATGGCGCGGCGCAGGCCGGCGCCGATGTCATGCGCCTGACGCAAGGTCTGGTCCCCGTCCAGTTCGATATGCAGGTTGACGAAGACGCGGCTGCCCGCGCGACGGGTCTTGAGGTCGTGAAACCCGTGCACGCCGGGCCAGTTGCGGGCGATGGTGGCGATGCCGTCCAGGATCTCGGGATCGGCGGCGCGATCCATCAGCGCGTCCCAGGCGTCCTTGCCGATCCGCAGGGCGCCGATCGCCATCACGCCCGCCGCCAGGAGGGCAACCACGGCATCGACCGATCCGATGCCATGGCGGCTGGAGATCCAGAGCGCGAGGATCGCACCGAGGCTGGGCAGGAGGTCGCCGAGATAGTGCAGCCGGTCGGCCGCCACCACCTTGCTGCCAGTCCGCCGCGCCACCCGGCCCTGCCACCAGACAAGGGCGAGGGTCAGCGCGACGGAAATCGCCATGACCACCAGGCCATGCGCTTCGGAGGCGAGTTCGGGCGGCGTGTCGGAGGCAAGCCGCAGCGCGGCGGTCCAGCCGATCAGCCCGGCCGACACCATGATGAAGGCCGATTGCCCCAGCGCGGCGAGGTCCTCGGCCGAGGTGTGACCGAAGGCATGGTCCTCGTCGGCGGGCAGGGCCGCATAGACGATGGCCACCGCCGCGCCCAGCGACATGACCAGGTCCATCGCGCTGTCGGCCAGCGAGGCGGCGATCGAAAGGGCGCCGGTCTCGACCAGCGCCCAGAGCTTGAGCGCGACAAGGATCAGGGCGACCGCCACCGAGGCGACGCCGGCCGAAATCGCAAGGCGGGTGCGCTCCTGCGGCGGATCAGTCGATGATTTCATCCGCCTTCACGCCCCAGACAGCCGATTTGAGGATCCAGCCTCTGGTGCCATCCAGCGCGACGCGGCACCAGTCCGGATTGCACTCCAGAACCCGCCCGATCACGCCCATTTCGGCCTGCGCGATCACGGGCGCCGTGGCTTCCGGGGCAGAGCGGAGTTCGGCCATGTCCAGCGTCACCAGCACGCTGCGCACGCCCGACAGCAGGGAATAGTGCACCCAGCCGCCCGCGCCCTCGGCATCCTCGACGCGGCGCCAGTTCTCGTATTCGGCAGTGATCTTCAGCGGCATGCCGGCGCGGGTGAAGACCCAGTCGATGCGATGCGTCAGGCCGGGGCCGCGGCGGGCGTTGCCCTCGGAGCCCTTCAGCGACACGAAGCGGGGCAGGGGCAGGTTGGTGACGCAGCCCACATCGGGCTGGCACTGCTTTTCCGCCGGCCTGTCCGTGGGGGTGGCCGAGGGCATCCCGGCGGCGGACGAGGGCCCCACCTCCTGCGCCGAAAGGATGCCGATGCCCAGCACGCCCAGAAGTGCCACAACGCCCATGATCCGAATCATCTGCCGCCTCACCGGGTGCCGCCTGCCCGGCGTCACCGCTGCCGTTACCGCTCTACCCGGGTCTTGTGCATCGCCCCGCTTGACGGCACCTTGCCCGAAGGACGCCGGATTTGGAAGTGTCGGGGAGAACGCCATGCCTGCCAGCCGCCTGACTGTGGTCGTGACGCGACGCCTGCCCGAGGCGGTCGAGACGCGGATGAAGGAACTGTTCGACGTCGAGCTGCGCGACCCCGATCAGCCGATGACGCGCGAGGAGCTGGCCGCGGCGATGCGCCGGGCGGACGTGCTGGTGCCGACGATCACCGACAGGATCGACGCGGGGCTTCTGGCGCAGGCGGGCGACAAGCTGCAGCTGATCGCCAACTATGGTGCGGGCTTCGACCACATCGACGTCGCGACTGCGCGCCAGCGGGGGATTCTGGTGTCGAACACGCCGGGCGTTTCCACCGAGGACACGGCGGACATGGTGATGGCGCTGATGCTGGCCGTGATACGGCGCATTCCCGAGGGCCTGCGGATCATGCAGTCGGGCAGCTGGGCCGGCTGGTCGCCGATGGCCAACCTCGGCGGCCGGCTGGGCGGGCGGCGGCTGGGGATCCTGGGGATGGGCCGGATCGGGCAGGCCGTGGCACGGCGGGCCAGGGCCTTCGGCATGCAGGTGCATTACCACAACCGCAAGCGTCTGCGCCCCGAGATCGAGGCCGAACACGAGGCGACCTGGTGGGAAAGCCTGGATCAGATGCTGGCGCGGGTGGACATCGTGTCGGTCAACTGCCCGCATACCCGCGCGAGCTTCCCTCTGG
>JBKBRG010000203.1:0-883 GCA_046292325.1 Tabrizicola sp. | reverse complement strand
GGCCGGGGAGCTGGCCGGGGCGGGGCTGGATGTCTATGAACAGGGCAACGACATCAACCCGCGGCTCATGGAACTGCCGAACGTGGTGCTGCTGCCGCACATGGGATCGGCGACGATCGAGGGCCGGATCGAGATGGGCGAGAAGGTCATCATCAACATCAAGACCTTCGCCGATGGGCATCGGCCACCGGATCAGGTGGTTCCGGGCCTGATCTGACAGGCCGTCCGTCCGATCAGTCGCATATCGCGTATCTTGTCGGAAAGTCGGGGCGCGGCACAACCTATTGGAGAAAATTGGCGGAATCCTGTGGAAAAGCCGGTTTTCGACATGCTGAGTGGATTGCCTGCCCCCCTTTGGCGCATTACCGCAGAAGGGCAGGGCGCCGGCAGATAGGCAGCGTCCGTCAGCCAATGGGGGAAAAATACATGAAGAGCCTGCTTGCGTCGCTGTCGGTGGCGGCCATGGTCCTGTCCACATCCGTTGCCCAGGCCGGAGGTCCCGTGATCATCGAGGAAGGCAACGACGAACTGATTGCCGAAAAGCCGGCAAGCGGAGTCGGTATCCTGCCGGTGATCGGACTTCTCGTGCTGGCCTGCCTGGTTGCCTGCGGCAACAACGGCGAAGACCCTGTCCCGGTCACGCCGCCCCCCGATCCGGGCAAGTGACCCAAGCCGGAGATGCGCCCCCTCAGGATGGGCCCATGATCCGGTTTTCGCCTGACTTCTGTTGCAAGAAAGCCAACCTTGGCGACTCATTCTTTACAGAAATCACGAATCCGTTGTGCAGTTCAGGGCAGTCGCCTAGCGTTCAATCGTTCCCCGGACGTATCCGGACAAGAGAAAGGAAATGCCATGAAGAAGTTTGCTGCGTCGCTGCTGACGG
>JBKBRG010000202.1:4748-5192 GCA_046292325.1 Tabrizicola sp. | reverse complement strand
AAGTCGAACCTGGTGCGTCTGAACGGCAAGCCCCTTCTGTCCACGACCGTCGTCAACGACGGCGACGAGATCCAGATCGGAGAAACGACCCTGGTGTTGAAAGTGTTGTGTACGGCCGACTTCAATTGGTCGGCGGTCGAGTCCGAAGGGGACGCGGATGATATGGCGATCGCGTGAGCCACGCTATGACGTAGCCTCGGGAATCAGCCAGGGCGCGCGCGACTATCAGGAAGACGCGATCACGGCGGACTTCCCCGTCGGGGCCGAGGCCGGGTTCGTGGTGCTGGCTGACGGCATGGGCGGTCATGCGGCCGGCGACGTGGCCTCCAAGATCGTCCTGACCGAGGTCTTCAGCGAGCTGAAGTTCCATTTCGCGGATGTTCAGGCCTTCGAGGCGCGGGCCCCGGAAATCCTGCGCGGCGTCGCCGATCTGGCGAACGAGAC
>JBKBRG010000202.1:0-4738 GCA_046292325.1 Tabrizicola sp. | reverse complement strand
GAGACCGAGGGCATGGGCGCGACGCTGGTGGTGCCGGCGCTGATCGAGAACCGGCTGTGGTGGATCTCGATCGGCGATTCGCCCCTGTTCCTGTTCCGCGGCGGCAAGCTGACCCAGCTGAACGAGGATCATTCGATGGCACCGCAGATCGACTTCATGGTGAAGTCCGGTCTGATGGATCCGGTCGTCGGGGCAAACCACCCCGACCGGAACTGCCTGATCTCGGTGCTGATGGGCACGCGGATCCCCAAGATCGACTGCCCGACCCGGCCTTTCGAGCTTCAGGCCGGCGACATCATCCTGTGCGCGTCGGACGGGGTTCAGTTCCTGACCAATGCCCAGATCGAGAAGGTGCTGAACCGCTATCGCAAGGCGCGCTCCACCGAGATCGCGGAACATCTGCTGGAGGAGCTTGAGCGGCTCGACGATCCCGACCAGGACAACATCAGCTTCTCTGTCATCAAGGTGAACGACGCCTCTGTCCGGCCCAGGCAGGAACGCCCGCACCGGCCTTCGGCGGCGGTTGCGCGCCCCCGGCGGCCGACGACGGTCGCGATCGAACCGCTGGCCGTGCAGATGCCCAAGGTGCCTTCCGCCCTTCCCCCCGCCGCTGACGCGGCGCCGCGGGCAAGGGCACCAGCCGCCACCCCGCTGCCCCTGCCCGAGCCGAAGCCGGCTCGCAAGGTCGTGGCAGCGGTGCAGGAAAGCCACCGCGACCCCTCGGTCGAGGATTTGTCGCCTGTCCGGTTGCGGCCAAGGCGAGTCACCGTCATAAAGTAGGACATGGCAATTCCGGATGAGGAACTGACAGTCGCCCAGCGGCTTGGCCGCGCACTTGACCGCGGTCTGCTGCCCGCAGGCGGTCCGGCCGAGGCTGCCGAGCGCCTGATCGAGCGCCTGGAACGCCCCGCCCGGCTTGCGCTGCTGGGCCTGCCCGGGTCGGGCAAGTCCTCGATCCTGAACCTTCTGGTCGGGGCGCCGGTGATCCCCGAGACGCTGCGCCTGCCGACGATCATCGTCCAGCACGGCACCACGGCCAGGATGATCTGCACCCTGACCGACGGCAGCACGAAGATCCTGCCCGGCAGCAATCTGGCGGATGTCCTGCCGCTGGCCCCTGCCCTGGTGACGGTGGAACTGGACCTTGCGGCGCTGAAGGTCATCAGCCTGCTGGAAGTCTCGGCCGGGCCGATGGAGGCCGAGCAGAAGCGGGCCGCGAACTGGGCGGCCAAACGCTCGGACATCGTGATCTGGTGCACGACCTCTTATCTGCCGAAGGAGCAGGCGGTCTGGGAAAGCCTGCCCGACTCGGTCAAGGACAACAGCTTCATGTTCCTGACCAAGATCGATCTCCTCGGCAGCAAGCAGTCGGCCGCGGCGATGCATGACAGGGTCGAGCTGCGCGCGGGCGAGGAATTCCGGCAGATCCTGTCGGTCTCGGCGAAGGAAGCCCGTGCCGCCGTGCCGCCCGGTGGCCCGGTCAACCGCGAAATGTTCCGCGACAGTGGCGCCGCTGCGGTGATTGCGGCCATCAAGACCCGCGTCCAGTCGGGACGGCGCGCCGACATGGATACCGCCGAACTTCTCTTGGCCCGCCATGTCGAGGCAAGCGAACTGGTCGCGCGACGCTTCGCCGAGCCCGGGTCGGAGACAGAGACCAGGGGCGCGTGGGTCCCGCCGCCCGAGCCCGAGCCGGAACCCGCCGGGCAGACGCCAGCAGCCGTGGCCATGCCCGCGGCAGAGACGCCATTGGAGACCCCGGAACCGGCGGCCGGGCCTGCGCCCGAGCCCGACCCCGAGCCCGAACTGGAAGCCGGGCCCGAACCGGAGCCGGAGCCGGAGGCGACGCCTGAACCGGAACCGACCGGGTCAAGCGCGGCGGTGGCTTCGGAAGCGGAGGATGACCCGGCCGGGCCGCGCAAGCGCTTTGCCGACCGGATCAAGCGGGTCGCCACCGTCGGTGAACCGGGCACTTCGGCGAAGGTTCCCTTGCGATCGACCTGGAAGTCGAAGGCCGAACTCGAAGCGCAGGCGACCCCGGAGCCCGACCCCAAGCCGGCGACAAGGTCGCAGCCGCAGCAACTGTCGCGCAGGCCGCGGACCGGCGTCGCAGGTGCGCCAGAGGTGGTCAGCCGCGATGTGGAGCCCGCCGGCCCGGTGCCGCCCCTTGCGCCGGAAGCGGAGACCGCCGCCGGCGTGCCCGACGAGCCCGAGCGCATCGTCGTCCCGCGCGAGCGTCCGCAGCAGGATCCCCCGGGGGCCCTGACACCGCAACCGGGGCCGGACGCGGAAGGCAACGATGCCGACAGCCCGGCAGGAACGCGCGTCCGGGGCTTCGGCCTGGGCCGCAAGGTGGACGGCCTGGTCCGCGGCGCCCCGCTGCCCGACCTGTCCGCGCTGCGGGCGCGACCGGAAGAGATGGCCGAAGCCGAGGAGACGGAAGCCGACGAGCCCCCGGACACCGAAGCGGACGAAGCCGCGCCGGAGATGCCGGAACGCGAACCCGACAAGGAGGTTGCCGCCTCGGCCGAGGTCGATCTTCCCGGGCCCGAGGCTGCGGACAGGCCAGGACCGGAATCCGCCCCTGTCCGGACGGTGGAGCGGCCCCGGCTGTTCGGTCGCGACGCGCGCCCCCGCCCGGCGGATCCGGTTCCCCCGCCGGTCACGGCGACGGCGGCAGCGCGCACGACCCCGGTCACGCGACTGCCAGCCTCGGCGCGGACCCGCCTCGCGGCCGACGCCCCCAAACCCGCCGTCTCCGAGCCGATCGACGCGGCCCTGCTGTCAGCGCGGGCGATCATGACGCGCGACCGTCCGTCCGAAGCCGAACAGCCCGCCCCGCGCCGCGCGCGCCCGCGGATCGCTGCGCGGGCCCTGCCGGCCAGCGCGGCACCGTCCGCCCCGCCGCCGGAGATCGGCGCCGACGCGGGCCTGGCGGACCAGGCCGTCGCGCTGATCGTGACGCGCACGGCAGAGCTGGAGCGCGAGGTCGACCCCGAGGCAAAGGTGCCGGTCGATCTGATTCTGGACCACACCCGCGAGACGAGCGAGCAGTTGATGGCCCTGGTGTCGCAGGGGCGATCCGAGGCGATGCGCCGAATCAATGGCGAGATCGGCGAGGTGCTGGACCTGATCATGTTGATGCAGTTGGAGAAAGGTCACGCCCCGGCCGATGACGCGCTGACCTTGCTCTTGCAACTTAGACGCGAACTGGAAACATTGCGCGCCGTGTGACGGCATTGTGAGCGTAGAATCGTCAAGAATGTGCCCAATTGGGACCACTTTCCAAACTTATGACATGATTGCGGGGACTTGTGTCGAATGGTGCTCGAACTAGCCGATTCAGGCCCGCAGGTATGAGGTGATCATGGCACTGGGTGCGGTTGCAGAGAACGAGGAGGAGCTTGACGGCACCGCCGTCCAGGGTTCCGAGGTTGCGCTGAAACGCAATTTCCCGGGCCTGACGCGCATCGCCGATGCCATCAAGCAGTTCGAGGACGTGCTGCGCGATTTCGTGACCATGGCCGACCCGGACACGGCCAAGAAGGTCACCCGGATCATGAGCCAGGTGCGCGAGGTCGAGCCCTCGGTCACCGTGATCGGCCAGATCAAGGCCGGCAAGACCTCGCTTCTGAACGCGATGATCGGCGCGCCGGGGCTTTTGCCCACGGACGTGAACCCCTGGACCTCGGTCGTCACCTCGCTGCACATCAACACGCCCAGCCCCGAGCTGAACGTGAAGGCGAAGTTCAAGTTCTTCGACAACGCCGAATGGGAAAAGCTGGTGTCGAACGGCGGCCGGATCGGCCAGCTTGCGGCACGCGCGGGCGCGGATGACGAGCTGGAGAAGCTGCGCCTTCAGGTCGTGCAGATGCGCGAGAAGGCGCAGGCGCGTCTGGGGCGCAAGTTCGAGATGCTTCTGGGCACCGAACACCGCTGTGGCACGGTCGATGACGCGCTGTTGCGCCGTTACGTCTGCGTGGGCGACGAGGAATCCGGCGGGGCCGAGTCCGGCCGGTTCACCGACATCACCAAGTCGGCCGACCTCTATATCGAGCGCGAGGATTTCCCGATCCAGATGTGCGTGCGCGACACGCCCGGCGTGAACGACACGTTCATGATGCGCGAGCAGATCACGATCAATGCCGTGCGCGACAGCCGGTCCTGTATCGTGGTGCTGTCGGCGCACCAGGCGCTGACGACGATGGACATGGCGCTGATCCGCCTGATCGCGCACCGCCAGAGCCGCGAGATCATCATCTTCGTGAACCGGATCGACGAGCTGCCCGATCCGGCGAACCAGGTGCCCGAGATCCACCGCGCGATCCTGGAAACGCTGGAAAAGAACAACGCCCCGCCGGACATCGACATCATCTACGGCTCGGCGCATTGGGCCAACGCGGTTCTGGAAGGCAAGATCGACGAGATGACCGACGACTCGACCGAGTCGGCGATCAACTGGACCCGCGCCGCCTTTGCCGACAAGATGGCAGAGTGGAGCGCGGAACAGCTGGTCTGGCATGCCTCGGGCGTGCCGGCGCTTCTGGATGCGCTGGGGCAGCGGATGTACGAAGGCCCGGTGCGCGAGGCCTTGCAGAAGTCGGCCCGCCAGGCGCTGAACCTGGCGCAGTCGCTGGACGTGGTGGATCAGGTCCGCATCCTGGAATCCGACGGCCAGCTGAACCGGACGATGACGCCGCAGCAGCTGGACGCCGA
The DNA here is from genome assembly GCA_046292325.1 of Tabrizicola sp. Classification (GTDB taxonomy): domain Bacteria; phylum Pseudomonadota; class Alphaproteobacteria; order Rhodobacterales; family Rhodobacteraceae; genus Tabrizicola. The sequence goes on along the minus strand of JBKBRG010000202.1, from coordinate 22 downwards.
ACTGCGCAAGATCGAGCAGGCC
>JBKBRG010000201.1:1988-5218 GCA_046292325.1 Tabrizicola sp. | reverse complement strand
CGCCGTGGTGTTGCACAAAATTTGTGCATCGCATGTTTTTCAGTCATGATCCCCGTTGCGCCGGCTTGGTCGGCACTCCGTCCCGGACTAACACCAGATCAGCTGCACAAGGAAAAGGCTCTTGCCCCTCGCCCTCGGCCCGCACCTGCTCGATCCTCCCGTGTTTCTCGCGCCGCTGGCGGGGATCACCGACCTGCCGTTCCGTCGGCTGGTCGCGCGCTTCGGCGCGGGCCTTGTCGTCAGCGAGATGGTGGCCTCGGCCGAGGTCGTCCGCGCCCAGCCCGAGGCCCGCGCCCGCGCCGAACTGGGCCTCGGCGACCAGGCGACCGCGGTCCAGCTTGCCGGCCGCGATCCCTACTGGATGGCCGAAGGCGCGCGCCTTGTCGAAGCGCAGGGCGCGCGGATCATCGACATCAACATGGGCTGCCCCTCCAAGCGGGTGACGACCGGCCTTTGCGGCTCGGCCCTGTTGCGCGACCTCGACCTTGCGCTGCGGCTGATCGAGGCAGTGGTGCAGGCGGTCAAGGTGCCGGTCACGCTGAAGACCCGCCTCGGCTGGGACGACACGCTGCACAATGCCCCCGAGCTTGCCCGTCGCGCGGAACAGGCGGGCGTGCGGATGATCACCATCCACGGCCGCACCCGCTGCCAGTTCTACAGGGGCTCGGCCGACTGGGCGGCGATCCGCGCGGTGAAAGAGGCCGTGTCGATCCCCGTCATCGCCAACGGCGACATCATCGACACCGCCACCGCGCGCGACGCGCTGCGGCTTTCCGGCGCGGATGGCGTCATGATGGGCCGCGCTGCCCAGGGCGCGCCCTGGCGGCTGGCGCAGGTTGCGCATGACCTCTACGGCACCCCCGCACCGCAGATCCCCGAGGGCGGGCGGCTGGGCCGGATGATCCTCGAGCATTATGACGACATGCTCACCTTCTACGGCACCGATCTGGGCCTGCGCATGGCGCGCAAACACCTCGGCTGGTATCTGGAGGAAGCCGGCCTTCCCCATGCGCGCGAGCCGATCCTGACCTCGACCGACCCGGCCGAGGTGATCCGGCTGGTCGAACTGGCCTTCGCCGATCTGGAGCTGGCCGCATGACCGCCTACCGCGCCCCCTATCCGGTGCCCGGCGTCATCTGGGCCTCGCTGCCCTTCCCGACGCTGCTGATCGACCAGGGGGCGACCATCCTGGAAGCGAACCCCGCGGCCGAGACCTTTCTCAACACCTCGCAGAAGGCGCTGCGCGGCCAGCCGGTGTTCGACCGGCTCGCGATCGACGCGCCGATGGACGAGGCGCTGGCGCGGGTGCGCGCCAACCAGTCGCCCCTGAACATCAACGATGTGGACGTGACCTCGGGCGAGCGTCCGCCGGTGCAGTGCACTGTCCACCTCGCGCCGATGCACGACAACCCCGGCATCGTCATGCTGATCCTCAGCCCCCGGGAACTCGCCGACCGCATGGGGCGGTCGCTCGGGGCCAAGACCGCCGCCCGCTCGGCCATCGGCATGGCCGAGATGCTGGCGCACGAGATCAAGAACCCGCTCGCCGGCATCTCGGGCGCGGCGCAGCTGCTGTCGATGAACCTTGCGCCCCAGGATCAGGAGCTGACCGACCTGATCGTCGAGGAGACCCGCCGCATCGTGAAGCTGCTGGAGCAGGTGGAGCAGTTCGGCAACCTCCGCCCGCCGGACCGCAAGGCGGTGAACCTGCACGACGCGCTGGACCGCGCCCGCCGCTCGGCGCTCGTCGGCTTTGCCGCGCACATGACCATCGTCGAGGACTACGACCCCTCGCTGCCGCCGACCTATGCCGACAGCGACCAGCTGATGCAGGTCTTCCTCAACCTCATCAAGAACGCGGCCGAGGCCTGCAAGGCGGGCGGCACGATCCGCCTGCACACCTTCTACGACCTCTCGCTTCGCCTGCGGCGCAAGGACGGCCCCTCTGCCGCGCTGCCGCTGAATGTCGAGATCATCGACGACGGCCCCGGCATCCCGCCCGAGATCGCCTCGAACATCTTCGAGCCCTTCGTCTCGGGCCGCGAGAACGGCACCGGCCTCGGCCTCGCGCTGGTGTCGAAGATCATCACCGACCATGACGGCTGGATCTCGGTCGATTCCGTGCCCGGTCGCACCGTGTTCCGCGTGTCGCTGCCCCTGGCGCCGCGCGAAAAGAAGAAGGAGTCCCCCTGATGGACGGCACCATCCTTGTCGCCGACGACGACCGCACCATCCGCACCGTGCTCACCCAGGCCCTGACCCGCGCGGGCTGCAAGGTCCATGCGACCTCTTCGCTGATGACGCTGATGCGCTGGGTCGAGGAGGGCAAGGGCGACCTGGTGATCTCTGATGTCATCATGCCCGACGGCAACGGGCTGGATGCGCTGCCCCGGATCTCCAAGATGCGCCCCGGCCTGCCGGTGATCGTGATCTCGGCGCAGAACACGATCATGACCGCGATCCAGGCGGCCGAGGCCGAGGCCTTCGACTACCTGCCGAAACCCTTCGACCTGCCCGATCTGATGAAGCGCTCGGCCAAGGCGCTGGAGCAGAAGCGCCACGCCGCTCGCGTCGTGGTGCCGCCGCGCGATCCGGGCGACGATCTGCCACTGGTTGGCAGGACACCGGCGATGCAGGCGCTCTACCGGCTGGTGGCCCGGGTTATGAATACCGAACTGGCCGTGCTGATCACCGGCGAATCCGGCACCGGAAAGTCGCTGATCGCGCGCGCGATCCATGATTTCTCGGACCGCCGCACGCTGCCCTTCGTCGTGGTCCAGGAAACCGATCTGGCCGGGATCGACGGGCCTGCATCGCTTCTGTCCAGGGCGCGCGGCGGCTCGATCGTGTTCGACGAGGTTGCCGATTACGATGCCGACACCCAGGCGCGCGTGGTGCGGATGCTGGACATGCTGGGCGACAAGGCCCCGCGCGTGATGGCCACCAGCCAGACCGACCTTGCCGCGCGGATGGAGGCGGGCAGATTCCGCCAGGATCTCTTCTACCGCCTGGGCGGGGTGACCCTGCATGTGCCCGCCCTGCGCGAACGGGTCGAGGACATCCCGCTGCTGGCCGAGCATTTCCTGGCCCGCGGCGAGCGTGACCTCGGCACCGTGCGCCGCCTGTCGCAGCCCGCCGCCGACCTTGTCCGCGCCTATTCCTGGCCGGGCAACGTGCGGCAACTGGAAAACACCATCCGGCGCCTTCTCGTGACCTCCCCGGAGGCGGAG
>JBKBRG010000201.1:0-1978 GCA_046292325.1 Tabrizicola sp. | reverse complement strand
GGTGCTCGGCCAGCAGCCCAGCCCCGAGCCGCTGGCCGGGGTGGGCGAGGGGGACAGGCTCTCTGCCTCGGTCGCGCGGCACCTGAAGCGCTATTTCGATCTGCACGGCGGCCAGTTGCCGCCGCCCGGCGTCTATCAGCGCATCCTGCGCGAGGTGGAACTGCCGCTGATCGAGATCGCGCTGGATGCCACCGCCGGCAACCAGGCGAAATGCGCCGATCTTCTGGGCATCAACCGCAACACCCTGCGCAAGAAGATCACCGACCTCGACATTCGCGTGACCCGTCGCCGCAAGTTGATGTAGCGGCGCAACGCCTGTCTGTGTCTTTTCGGTTTCACCCGGTGCGACGGCTAGATATAGTGGCCCCGGGTGGGCGAACCACCGGCTGACGGGCAGGGCAGGGTGCAAGGGGCAGTTCGCAGGGATGTCTGGATGCGCTTGTCGCGCCTACGGCGGCAACGACGCGTGCAGACGGCGGTCACCCTTGGCCTCGTGTTCCTGGGCCCGGTCCTGGCCGTGGCGACCTTCCTCGCGCTCGGCTCGATCAACACCAGCGCCGCCTCGCCCGTCCTGCGGCTGATCCTGCTTGCCGACCTGATCTATGTCCTGGTCATCGCGGCCCTCGTCCTGGCCCGCGTCGCCCGGCTGATCGCCGAACGCCGCTCGCGTTCGGCCGGATCGCGGCTTCACATGCGCCTCTCCGGCGTCTTCATGCTGATCGCGCTGATCCCGACCGTGCTGGTCGCGGTCTTTGCCGTCCTGTCGATCAACATCGGTCTCGAAGGCTGGTTTTCCGACCGCGTCCGTTCGGTTGTCGGCTCCTCTCTCTCGGCCGCCCAGGCCTACGAGGCCGTGCAGCGCGACGATCTGGCCGCCGATGTCGCCACCCTTGCCGGCTACCTGAACGAGGCCAAGCGCAAGGCCACCTTCCTGCGCGACGACCAGCTGCGCCCGCTTCTGTCCCAGGCCCAGGCGGTCGTCCAGCGCGGGCTGAAGGAGGCCTACCTGGTCGATGGGACCGGCAAGCTGATGACCAGGGGCGAAAGATCCTACCTCTTCGACTTCGAACCCCTGACGCCCCAGCAGCTGCGCCTGGCAAGCGAGGGCAACACCGTCCTGATCCCGGACTGGAAGAACAACGAGTTCCGCGCCCTGATCCGGCTGGACGCCTATGCCGACCGCTATCTCTATGTCACGCGCACGGTGGACGGTTCGATCCTGTCGCTGCTGGACGAGACGCAGGAGACGGTCCAGCTCTACAACCAGCTCGAGGCCGAGCGCGGCCGGCTTCTGTTCAACTTCGGCCTGATCTACCTTGGCTTTGCGCTGATCCTGATCCTGGCGGCGGTCTGGCTGGGGCTGTGGTTCGCCGAACGGCTCTCGCGGCCCGTGGGGCGGCTCGCGGGGGCGGCAGAGCGGGTCGGGGGCGGCGATCTCGACGTGCAGGTTGTCGAGGAAGAGGGCGACGACGAGATCGCCTCGCTGGGCCGGCTGTTCAACCAGATGACGCGGCAGCTGAAGGGCCAGCGCGAGGCGCTGATGCAAAGCCACGCCCAGACCGAGACCCGGCGCCGGCTGTTCGATTCGGTGCTGTCGAACGTCACCGCCGGCGTCATCGGTCTGGATTCCGACGGCGACATCGACTTCGTCAACCGTGCGGCCGAGCGGCTGCTCGACCTGTCGGGCCGGCAGGTGGACACCCCGCTTGCCGCCGCCGTGCCGGAATTTGCGGCGCTCTTCGACCGGCTGCGCGAGGGCACCGGCAACGCGGTGCAGGAAGAGGTCCGGCTGACCCGCCGCGGCAAGCTGGAAAGCCTGCTTGTGCGCATGTCCGTCCGGCGCAGCGAGACCGGCGCGCTGGAAGGCTATGTCGTGGCCTTCGACGACGTGACCGACCTCGTCTCGGCCCAGCGCATGGCCGCCTGGGGCGATGTGGCCCGCCGCATCGCGCACGAGATCAAGAACCCGCTCACCCCC
>JBKBRG010000200.1:0-5218 GCA_046292325.1 Tabrizicola sp. | reverse complement strand
GGGGATGCTGCTGGTCTGGCTGCTGGCCTTCGACCGGGAGGCCCTGTGGGCGAGTTTCCGGGTCTGGCGCGCGTCGCTGCTGGCGGGGTTCCTGGGGGCCTTCGCCTCGCAGTTCTGGTTCATCGGGTTCTCGCTGACCTCTGCCGCCAATGTGCGGACGCTGGCGCTGGTCGAGGTCATCCTGGCGCTGGGCGTGTCGCGCGTCGTGTTCGGCCAGCGGGTGACAGGACGGCAGATGGCGGGGATGGCGGTGATCGTGCTGGGCGTCGGGCTTTTGCTGCGCAGCCAGGACGAGCATTCCGTTTCCCATGGCTGGTCAGTCCTGCGAAATCTGCGATGACTGGTTCCATGATGGACTAAATCCCTGCCGGGCCTGATCGTCAGTCCTGCGGCCAAGGCAAGCGACCCACTGCGCAAGGCGATTGTCCGCATCAGGACATCGGGCTCCGGGGGCCGCAGCAACCGTTCCCTTCCGCAACCGCGGGCGAACGACGCGTCCGGCTCACCGACCGGGCGGGCGGCCGCGTGCGATCGGCCTTTGGGTTTTGCAAATCTGCCATCTCGCCGTTACACGGGCGGGACAACCGTGACGGAGCCCCGATTGCCCGACCCCGATCTTGACGAACGCCTGGCGCAGGCCCTGTCCGACCCGCCCGCGCGGGTGCGGCGGCTTGACCTGTCCGATGGGCGGAGGTTCTGGCTGAAACGGGTCGAGCGGCTGTCGGGCCAGCTGCGGTTGCAGAAGGGCGACCCGGCCAGGGCCTTCGCGGCGGAACGCGAGGGGCTGCGGGCGCTGGCGGCGGCAGGGCTGCCGGTGGCAGGGGTGGCAAGGGAAGGGGCGGACTGGGTCTTGCTGCCGGACGCCGGGCTGACGCTGCCCGAGGTCCTGGCCGACCCGGGCCGCAGCGAGGCCGAGGCGTTGCTCGCCTTTGCCGAGGCAGGGCGGGCGCTCGGGCGGCTGCACTGGGCCGGGATGGCGCATGGCCGGCCTGCGGTGCGGGATGTCTGCTGGGACGGCAGCGCCGTGCGGTTCATCGACCTCGAGCGGTTCCGGTGGGCACGGCGCGCAGGCCTCTGGCAGGCCGCCGATGTGGTGATGTTCGCGCAGACCGCCTTCACGCGGTGGCCCGAGGATGGCCGTTGGCTGGAGGCGGCGCTGGCCGCCTACGCCGTCTCGGCGCCCGAGGGCGCGACGGCGGCCGTGCGGCGGTTGGTGCGCTGGCTGACGCCAGTGGGATGGCTGGCGGCGGGACTGTCGCGGATCAGGCCGGGTAGCCGGGAGCTGCGGGCGGTCGGGCTGACGCTGCGACGCTTGCGGCGGCTTTAGCGCGGCGGCCCGTCCGGGGCCCTCGTCGCCTCCGCGCCCGGGTGGCCGCGCGCGGAGGTGACGAAGTCGGAGGTCGCCCGTCCTGCCGGGCCGGGCCGCTCAGGCGTGGATCGCGCCATCGCCGCAGGCAAGCGCGGCTTCGCGCACCGCTTCGGACCAGGTCGGGTGGGCGTGGCAGGTGAGCGCGAGATCCTCGGCCGAGGCGCCGAATTCCATGGCGACGCAGACTTCGTGGATCAGGTCGCCCGCCGCCGGGCCGATGATGTGGCAGCCGAGGATGCGGTCGGTTGCGGCGTCGGCGATCAGCTTGACGAAGCCCTCGGCCTGAAAGACGGCCTTGGCGCGCGCGTTGCCCATGAAGGGGAACTTGCCGACCTTGTAGGCGCGGCCTTCCGCTTTCAGTTGCTCTTCCGTCTGGCCGACGCTGGCCACCTCGGGCGTGGTGTAGATGACGCCGGGGATGACGCCGTAGTTCACATGGCCGTGCTTGCCCGCCAGGATCTCGGCCACCGCCATGCCTTCGTCTTCGGCCTTGTGGGCCAGCATCGGCCCCGCGATGGCGTCGCCGATGGCGTAGAGGCCGGGGATGTTGGTCCGGAACTGCGCGTCGGTCCTGATCGTGCCGCGGGGGCCCATCTCGACCCCCAGCGCCTCGAGGCCCAGGCCGGCGGTATAGGGCTTGCGGCCGGTGGCGACGAGAACGATGTCGGCCTCGATCCCGGCCTCGCTGTCGTCCTTCCTCAGCTTGTAGGTGACGGTCGCGCCTTTCCTGCCTTTCGTCACCGACTGGACAGCGGCGCCGAGGACGAACGTCAGGCCCTGTTTCGTCAGGATGCGCTGGAAGGTCTTGGCGACCTCGGCATCCATGCCGGGGGTGATGGCATCGAGGTATTCGAGGACGGTGACCTCGGTGCCGAGCCGGGCATAGACGCTGCCCATTTCAAGGCCGATCACGCCCGCGCCGATCACCACCATCGACTTCGGCGGCTTGGCCAGTGCGAGGGCGCCGGTCGAGGTGACGACGGTGGTCTCGTCCACCTCGACGCCGGGGAGGGAGGTGGCCTCGGACCCGGTGGCGATGACGATGTTCCTTGCGGTGTGGAGGTCATCCCCCACCTTGACCTGGCCGGCGGCGGGGATCGTGGCCCAGCCCTTCAGCCAGGTGACCTTGTTCTTCTTGAACAGGAACTCGATCCCCTTGGTGTTGCCGGAGACGACATCGGCCTTGTAGGCCTGCATCTTCGCCCAGTCCACCTTGGGAGCAGCGCCGATCAGGCCCATCTTCCCGAAGTTCTCGTGCGTCTCGTGCAGCATGTGGGTGGCGTGCAGCAGCGCCTTCGAGGGGATGCAGCCGACGTTCAGGCAGGTCCCGCCCAGGGTCTCGCGCCCCTCGACGCAGGCGACCTTCTGGCCGAGCTGCGCGGCGCGGATCGCGGCGACATAGCCGCCGGGGCCGGCGCCGATGATGATGGTGTCGAAATCTGCCATGGGTCGGGTCCTTTGGGTTCGGTCGGAGCGGGGGGTTTCACACCCCCGGACCCCCGTGGGATATTTGGGGACAGATGAAAGGGTCAGACGAGGGCGGCCACGATCATCGTCAGGGTTGCGAAGAAGCCTACTGCCCAGATGGCCGAGCGCCAAGGGCGCCAGCCGAAGGCATAGGCGGGGATGTAGAGCACGCGTGCCGCGAGGTAGGTCCAGGCGGCAGATTGCGTGACCGGGGTGGACTGGTTGCCGAGCGTCACCACGACCACCGCGAGGGTGAAGAGGATCAGCCCCTCGAAATGATTGTTCATCGCGCGTTGCAGCCGGCCGGTAAGGGGCGAGAGCGGCCGGGGCGGCGGGGTGTCGCGGGGGCCGGAGGTGTAGCCGGTGCCGAGTTCCAGGTTCGCGGGGATGGCGAAGAGGTGGAACTGCACGGCCTGAAGCAGGCCGGCAAGCGCGAGGGCGGTCAGTTCGGGGGTCATGCGGGTTTCCTTCGGGCAAGGCCGGTCTGCGGGGAAGAGGCGTCAGGCGGAAGGCGGGGCGGCAGGCGGTCAGGGCCGTCCTTGCGAACGGTGGTGCAGAGGCGGATGGGGCCCAGGCCGATCGCGCGGTGACGGGCCAGCCATTCGCGGAGGGGGATCCGCTCGCTCTGCATGCAGGACATCAGCGCGACGGGGGCTGCGGTCATGGGATGACCTGCGGGATCCTCTGGCCGAGGATGATGAAATCGGACTGCGAGAGGCGGGACTGCCAGTCGGGATGGGTGTCGCAGAGACCCTTGACCTCGGCCCAGGGGGTGTCCTCGGCGGGCATGAGGGCGGCGGGCCGGGCGGCGCTGATGAAGGCGGTGATGGCCTCGGGAGGGACCTGGTGGTCGGCGAGGATGGCGGCGGCAGCGGTCACGTCGCGCTGCCAGCTTTCGGTGATCCGGGCGTGGATGGCGGGGTCGAGGGCGGAGCAGGTCAGGAAAACGCGGTGTTCGGTGATGGCTTGCGACAGGAGGATGTCGGCGGCCGGGGTGCCGGTGGGGATGATCTGGGCTTGCGTTGCGGTTGAAAGGGCAATGGCCAAGGCCGGCGCGATGCCCACCACCCCCATCGTCGCGGCAGTGCCCCGAGCCCCACGAGGGGGAGGGAAGGCGCTGTTCGCGGTGGTGGGGGTGGGATCAGGCATCTGCGTCCGGGTGGTCGGGTTGAACGGGCGTAGGGTGCGCTACAGCGCACCCTGGATCGCTTACTGCTGGCAGCTCACCAATCGACTGATTTCATCGTTCCTGATCGCATAGGTTTCGAGACGGCCATCGATCACGATGCGGGCCATCATCATCCTGTAGGAGAAACTGCCTGAATCGCCACTGCAGGTCACATCGAACAGGAATGCGTCCATTCCCCTGACGGCCGTTGGCTTTTCCATGACGCAGTTCTCTTCACAGGTGTAGAAGGTGTTGCCGGTGATCGGCACTGGCCCCGTGCATTCGTTTCCAGGCAAGCAGAGCCCGTCGTAGCTTTGTGCGGTTGCCGGCGCTACGGCGCCAAGGAACAGCGCTGCACAGAGGAGAGTTCTGATCATCGGAAGCCTGGGACCCCTTGCCCGATCGTTGGTGGGAAAATGCCCCCCCCTGCGTCCTTTCGCAGGGCGGGGCTTCGATCCATCATCCTTACAAATCCATCAGCAGCCGACGCGGGTCCTCCAGCGCCTCTTTCACCCGCACGAGGAACGTCACCGCGCCCTTGCCGTCCACGATGCGGTGATCGTAGCTGAGCGCCAGATACATCATCGGGCGGATGACGATCTGGCCGTTCACCACCACGGGGCGGTCCTGGATCTTGTGCATGCCGAGGATGCCGGACTGCGGGGGGTTGAGGATGGGCGAAGACATCAGCGAGCCGTAGACGCCGCCGTTCGAGATGGTGAAGGAGCCGCCCTGCATCTCGGCCATGCTCAGCTTGCCGTCGCGGGCGCGGGCGCCGAGCTCGGCGATCTTCTTCTCGATCTCGGCAAAGGACATCCGGTCGGCATCGCGCACCACGGGGACGACCAGGCCCGAAGGCGTGCCGACGGCGACGCCCATGTGGACATAGTTCTTGTAGACGATGTCCTGGCCGTCGATCTCGGCGTTGACCTCGGGGACTTCCTTCAGCGCGTGGCAGCAGGCCTTCACGAAGAAGGACATGAAGCCCATCTTGACGCCGTGCTTCTTCTCGAAGGCGTCCTTGTAGGTGTTGCGCAGCTCCATGATGCCGGACATGTCCGCCTCGTTGTAGGTGGTCAGCATCGCGGCGGTGTTCTGCGCGTCCTTCAGGCGGCGCGCGATGGTGGCGCGCAGGCGCGTCATCTTCACCCGTTCCTCGCGCGCGGCGTCCTCGGCCGGGACGGGCGCGCGGGGCAGGGAGGCCGGGGCCGGCG
>JBKBRG010000199.1:0-5219 GCA_046292325.1 Tabrizicola sp. | reverse complement strand
GAAGCCGATGAACTGCCCCTGCCATGTGCAGGTGTTCAACCAGGGTCTGAAGTCCTACCGCGACCTGCCCCTGCGGCTGGCAGAGTTCGGGTCGTGCCACCGGTATGAAAGTTCTGGCTCGATGCACGGGCTGATGCGGGTCCGCGGCTTCACCCAGGACGATGCGCACATCTTCTGCACGGAAGACCAGATTCAGGACGAATGCGCTGGGTTCATCCGGCTTCTGTCCTCGGTCTATCGCGACCTCGGGTTCGAGAAGTTCGACATCAAGCTTTCCACGCGCCCGGATGTGCGGGTGGGCAGCGACGAGATCTGGGACAAGGCTGAATCCGCGCTGGAAAAGGCAATCCGGTCGCTGGGCCTGCCCTACGAGATCAACCCCGGCGACGGGGCCTTCTACGGGCCGAAGCTGGACTTCAAGCTGACCGACGCCATCGGGCGGGAATGGCAGTGCGGCACCTTCCAGGCCGACTTCAACCTGCCGGTCCGGCTGGGCGCCGAATATGTCGGCGAGGACGGCATGAAGCACCGTCCCGTCATGTTGCACCGTGCCGTGCTGGGGTCTTTCGAGCGATTCATCGGCATCCTGCTGGAAAACTACGCGGGCAAACTGCCGTTCTGGCTGGCGCCGCGGCAGGTCGTCGTCGCCTCGATCGTCTCGGACGCCGATCCCTTCGTGCACGAGGTCGTGGCCGCGCTGAGGAAAGCCGGGGTCCGCGCCGAGGCGGACGTGCGCAACGAGAAGATCAACTACAAGGTCCGCGAACATTCGGTCGGAAAGGTTCCCGTGATCCTGGCCGTCGGCATGCAGGAGGTCGAGGCGCGAACTGTTTCAGTCCGCCGTCTGGGAGAGACCCGGACTGAAACGATTTCCCTCGATCAGGCCGTTGCCACCTTCGGCCTCGAGGCGCTGCCACCTGCCAGCGCCTGACATCAAGGGATTGATCTGATTGCGAAAGCCCCGATGGCCCTCGGGGCTTTCGGCATTTCTGCGTCTGCGACATCCTGTCACGATGCCGTGCCTCACGGCGCCGTGGGTCGCCTGTGATCGTAGCCTGCGCCTATCCAGTTGGCAGTCGCAAGGGATGCGACGCTCACAGGAAGAGGGAACTGCTCACATGTCCTGTCAATCGAACACCCTGGTCATCGCCGGTGCCCTGGCTGCCGCCCTGTCGGTCGCGGGCGCCGTCTCGGCACAGGAAAACGAGAAGTGCTACGGCGTGGCGCTGGCCGGCCAGAACGACTGCGCGGCGGGTGAAGGCACCACCTGCGCCGGAACCTCGAAGGTCGACTACCAGGGCAATGCCTGGAAGCTGGTCCCGGCCGGCACCTGCGAGACGATGGAACTGCCCGCGGGCGCCGACGGCATGGCGCGCAAGGGCTCGCTGACGCCGCTGGAGCGCGACCTGCCGAAGGCGTGACGCCCCCTGGCCCCTCCGGCCGGCCTGCCGGAGGGGCATCTTCCCGGAGGAAACCATGCTTGACCAGAGCCTGACCACCTTGCCCGCGAAACCCGGTGTCGGGTACAAGCCGCAGCATTTCGCCGCGATCATGGCTGACCCGACCCCGGTCGCCTGGCTGGAAGTGCATGCCGAGAACTACATGGGCGCGGGTGGGCGCCCGCTGGCGCAGCTTCGGCACCTGGCGGAGCGATTCCCGATCTCGGTCCATGGGGTGGGCCTCTCGATTGGCGGCGAGGGACCGCTCGACCGCGATCATCTGAAGCGGCTGAAGGACCTTTGCGGGTGGCTGAACCCCGCAAGCTTTTCCGAGCATCTGGCCTGGTCCACCCATGATGGCGCCTATCTGAACGATCTTCTGCCCTTGCCCTATACCGCGGCCACCCTGGCCCGCGTTGCCGACCATGTGGACGAGGTGCAGGAGGTCCTGGGCCGCCGGATGCTGCTGGAGAACCCGTCAACCTACCTCGCCTTTGCCGAAACGGCGATGGATGAGGTCGATTTCCTGGCCGAGGTCGCGCGGCGGACGGGCTGCGGGCTGCTTCTGGAAGTCAACAACGTTCATGTCTCGGGCACCAACCGCAATCATGATCCGCTGGATTATCTGGACGCCTTCCCCCTGCATCTGGTGGGCGAGATCCACCTCGGCGGGCATCACGAGGACCGGGACGACCGGGGGTGCCGTCTGCTGATCGACAGCCACGGGGCCGAGGTGGCCGATCCGGTCTGGTCGCTGTTCGCACGGGTGATCCGGCGGGCCGGCACGATTCCGACGCTGATCGAATGGGACAACGATGTGCCGGACTGGCCGGTGCTGGCGGCCGAGGCCGCCCGCGCCGCCCGGATCCTGGAGCCGGTCGCATGAACCAGTCCGACTTTGCCCAGGCGCTTCTGGACCCGGAGGCGGCGATTCCGCCCGGTCTGATCGGCCCCGACGGGCTGCCGGCCCCGAAGCGCTTTGCGGTCTATCGCAACAATGTCGCCCAGTCCCTGACCCGAGTCCTGGAGGCGGGTTTTCCCACCGTGCGCAAGCTGGTCGGAGACGAGTTCTTTGCCGCCATGGCCGGGGTCTTCCTGCGCAAGCATCCGCCGCGCTCGCGCGTCCTGATGCTCTATGGTGCCGAGATGCCGGAGTTTCTGGAGCGTTTCCCGCCGGTTTCGCATCTGGGCTACCTGCCGGACGTGGCGCGGCTGGATCAGGCGATGCGCGAAAGCTATCACGCGGCGGACAGCCGGCCCTTGCCCGAGGCCGAGTTCCAGCGGCTGATCGGCGAAGAGCTTGCCGGGCTGCGCCTTCACCTTGCGCCCGCGCTGCGCCTTGTCCGGTCGGCCTGGCCGATCGTGGCGATCTGGCGGGCCAACAACGAAGACGGCCCCCCGCCGCGACCCGTGGCCGAGGACGCCCTGATCCTGCGGCCCGCATTCGACCCCCGACCCGAGCCCTTGCCGCCCGGCGGAGGTGCCTTCGTCGCCGCACTGCTGGCCGGCCGACGGCTGGGCGAAGCCGTCGCTTCCGCCGGACCGGACCTCGACCTTGCCGCCAATCTGGCCGTGCTGATCCGCGGCCGCGCCATCACCGGAGTTGCGCCATGACCGCCCTGGCAAGCCTGTACGCCCGGTTGTCCCGACTGTGCGAGGCGCAGTCCGACTGGCTGCTGCCGACCCTGGCCCGACTGACCTTTGCGGGGGTCCTCATGGTCTATTTCTGGGCCTCCGCGCTGACCAAGCTTGACGGGCCGTTCAGCCCCTCGGTCGGTGCCTACGCGCAGATCTTCCCGCGGGCCTTCGAGGCTGCCGGTTTCGACCCGGGCCGCCTCGGCCCGTGGCACGGGATGGTCGTGCTTGCGGGCAGCTGGGCCGAGGTCATCCTGCCCGCGCTCATCGTCCTGGGGCTGATGACCCGTCTCGCGGCCCTGGCGATGGTGGGGTTCGTGCTGGTGCAGAGCGCGACCGACATCTTCGGCCACGGGGCGGCAGTCGGGGCCTGGTTCGACCGCGCGTCGGATGCACCGATCCTGGACCAGCGGGCGCTGTGGCTGGTGCTGCTTGCCGTTCTGGTGTGCAAGGGGGCAGGTCCGCTGTCGGCGGATCGTTTCCTCGGGGTTGCCCCGGCCCGCCTTGCGGCTTGATTTATTGCGAATCCTTGGCATCATCGCCTTAGTGACGACAGAATTCCTGAACGGCTCTCGGATCGAAGCCCTGGAAGACCTGGTGGCACGACTTGCGGTAATGGCGCCGCAGGGGGTTCTGAGAGGAGAAGCGGAATGCCGACAGGCACCGTGAAGTGGTTCAATTCGACCAAGGGCTACGGCTTCATCGCCCCGGATGACGGCGGGAAGGACGTGTTCGTCCACATCTCGGCGGTGGAGCGGGCCGGGTTGAAAGGACTGAGCGACAACCAGAAGATCGGCTACGAATTGCAGTCGGGCCGCGACGGCAAGATGTCGGCCGGCGATCTGCGCCTGCTCTAACTGGTCAGCGCGGCTTCGGTCGCGCTGTCCCAGCCGAGATACCAGCGATCCCCGTCCTGGATGACTGGTCGTTTCAGGACGGTCGGTTGCGCCATGATCTGTGCCTCGGCGTCGGAAGCCTTCAGGAAATCGTTGAAGGACCGGTAGGTGGTGGACTGCTTGTTCACCGCGCGGTCGCCGAATTCCTGCACGATGCGATCGACCTCGGCCTGCGTCAGGGGGGTGGCCCGGATGTCGCGGAAGGTAACGTCCTTGCCGGCGGCTGCAAGGGCCTTCAGCGCCTTCTTGCAGGTGTCGCAGGTGGGGATGCCGTAGAGGATCATGCGCTCTCCTTGTCCACGCCGGACGGATTTCGATTGTCTTTTGGTTTCAGGTGCTTGCCCGTTTGCGTCCACCGGTTGGTAACATATTCCGGCGGGGGCCGCAAAGGGGGTCAGCCGTGGATCAGCCGGGTGATCGTCACTCCGGCCCAGGCGGAAAAGGCCGTCAGCGTCCCGCCCCAGGCGACATCGGTCACCACCATCTGCCAATGCCAGTCCCTCATCACCGCCCAGGAGGTGAATTCGTAGGTGCCATAGGCCATCAGGCCGATGATGAGGGCAGGCAGGACCACCGGCGCGCCGTTCTTCAGGGCGGGAAGAGAGACGAGGTGGACCAGCCCGGCGACGTAAGCCAGATAGAAAAGCGCCGCGGGGGCGAGGCGGATCGGCTCGGCCAGCAGGGGGCCGATGTGGCGGGTGAAGAGGGGCTTCATCACCAGGGTCAGCATGATCGCGTCGAGGATCAGGAAGACGATGGCGGTGGCGAGGTAGAGGGTAAGGGTCATCGGCGGGCTCCTTTGGCAGGAGGTAGGGTGGATGGGCGCGAGGGGTAGGGTGCGCATTCATGGCGCAGCGTTGATAACCCACCCTTAACCATCCCTGGCGATGATCGCCCCATGTCCCGCTACATCCGCCCCAAGGTGCCCGGCGCAACGGTGTTCTTCACCGTGAACCTGGCCGACCGCGGCGCGCAGACATTGGTGGACCATGTGGAGATGCTGCGCGAAGCGGTGCGGGTGACGAAGGCCGAGCGGCCGTTCCGGATCGACGCCTGGGTGGTGTTGCCGGACCACATGCACGCGGTTTGGACGTTGCCGGAGGGGGACAGCGATTTTTCGACGCGCATGGCGGCGATCAAGGCACGGTTTAGCGCCGGATTGCGTAGGTCGGGCTTCAGACCGACTCCCCCCAGGAATGACTATGGCGCAAACGCAGGGCGCATTCGCGTGGCGGTCGAGGAAGGAGTC